>DAMDNS010000494.1:0-2440 GCA_032083605.1 Ureibacillus sp. | reverse complement strand
TGATAAACCAGTATTTATCACATGCTATCCTGTAGGCATCAAGCCATTCTATATGCAGCCACACCCAGATCGTGATGATGTTGTTTTATGTGCAGACTTGATTGCACCAGAAGGCTATGGTGAGATTATCGGTGGTTCTGAACGTATCCATGATTACGATCTATTAAAACAACGCTTAGCTGAGCACAATTTAGATGAATCAGCTTATGCTTGGTATTTAGATTTACGTAAACAAGGTTCAGTACCTCACTCAGGCTTCGGATTAGGATTAGAACGTACAGTTGCGTGGATCTCAGGAGCAGAGCACGTTCGCGAAAGTATCCCATTCCCAAGACTACTAAACCGTCTATATCCATAATATTTAAGGTAGCAGCAAGTTGAATTTCATGATATAAAAGCTAAAGCGCTCGTATCGCACGGGCGCTTTCCTTAGTATGTTAAGCTTGATATGAAGTATGGCATTATGCAACATACTAAATGCATTTGATAAAGAAAGGAGTCCTTCATATGAACAAGAAATATCAACGACTCCATATGTGGATCGAGCAGGGACATGTCTCGATTCCAAAGCTATTTTTCCAGCACTATAAGGCGTTAAAGATTGCAGATGATGAAGCGCTCCTTTTATTGCATTTACTGGCATTTCATGCGGAACAGAATGATTTCCCAACACCAAATGATCTTGCGAAAAGACTATCTTTTAGTGAGAACGAAATAAGCTTGAAGCTACAAAGACTCCTGCAAAAGGGTTTCTTGGAAATCACGCAAGGCATTGATGGTAACGGGATTGTATATGAGAAATATTCTGTCTACCCATTATGGGAAAGAATTCTCGATCACATCGAAGCATCCTCCATGCAGCAAGAAATTGAAGTGCAGAAAAATGAAGAGGGCGAGATTTTTGCGATTTTCGAGCAAGAATTTGGCCGTCTTTTATCACCTATGGAGATAGAGACCATTTCAATGTGGATTGATACAGACAAGCATTCCCCAGCGATCATTAAAGCGGCTTTAAAAGAAGCGGTGCTTGCAGGCAAAATTTCATTGCGCTACATCGACCGCATATTATTTGAATGGAAAAAGAAAAATATCACCTCAGTAAAACAGGTGGAAAAGCATACAGAGCAATTTCATAGCAAAACCACTTCAGTTCAGCCAAAAGTGAATACACCACAAGAAAATACGAACAGGGTATCCTTTTATAACTGGCTTGAAGAAAGAGAATAGGGGGTGTAACGATGCTTACGAAAAAACAGTGGGAGCATTGTTTAGAGGTAATGGACGAAATGTTCCCGGATGCACATTGTGAGCTTGTTCACGATAACCCATTTGAGTTAACGATCGCAACATTATTATCAGCACAATGTACCGATGTACTGGTTAACAAAGTAACCAAAACATTATTTCAAAAGTATAAAACGCCGGAGGATTATTTGGCAGTTCCGTTGGAGGAATTACAGAACGATATTCGTTCGATTGGTCTTTACCGGAATAAAGCAAAGAATATCCAATTATTATGTGAAAAAGTATTAAAGGATTTTAATGGTGAAATCCCACAAAGCCGTGAACAGCTTGTCACTCTTCCTGGTGTAGGACGAAAAACCGCGAATGTCGTGTTATCCGTTGCCTTTGATATCCCTGCCTTGGCAGTGGATACACATGTTGAAAGAGTCTCAAAACGTTTAGGCTTATGTCGCTTGAAAGACACGGTCCTGGAAGTGGAAGAAACGATCATGAAAAAAACACCGAAGGAAAACTGGTCAAAAACTCATCATCAGCTTATCTTTTTCGGGCGATATCATTGCAAAGCCCAAAACCCACAATGTCATATTTGCCCACTTCTAGACGATTGCCGTGAAGGCCAAAAGCGTCTGAAAAAAGGATTGGTGAAGCAGACGTGATCAATGTAAACAAAGCAGCCATTAGCAAGGCGTTAATAGATCCTTATTTTGACCAGTGGAATGAACTGAGTAGCCAAATTCACAAAGCCCACGAGATGAGAAACGCCGGCGAGGCTAAATCTTTAATGGAGCAGGGCATCCAGCTTTTTGAGCGGTGCATTGTAAATTGCTCAGAATTTGATGGACAATCTATTGTTGAAAGTGAAGATTATGAGGTATTCCCCCTTAACGGTATGGAGCGCCTGCAATTCATCAAAACCCGTCCAGGTCAATACGCCTGCTACCGCCAACTCGATGAACTGTTCAAAGAGCTAAAGAAGCGTTTGGCACGGTTACGAATAAAAGCATAAATTTTGATTGGGAAGCCCAAAAGCATTTAGGAAAATGCTTTTGGGATTTATTTGTTTTGGGATAGTAAAGGAAGTGTGGATTTATGCCATGCATACTAAGCGATTGGATAAAATTGAGGGAGATGAAGCACTGTTGGAATAGGATTGATGATGGAAAAGGTCTTCATGAGGGAGATGAAGCACTTTTGG
>DAMDNS010000493.1:0-2444 GCA_032083605.1 Ureibacillus sp. | reverse complement strand
GTTTCATAACGCTCCACCTTTTCTCTTCATAAATCACATGTTTAGCATATCATACACTGAAGTCACTTCGTATGTACAACTGCAAATTATATAAAAAATCACGTTCATCCCGGTAAATAGCCTATTATTTCCTGATTTTGAAAATAGGAGTAATAGAGCCGGAGAGGGAGTAATTTTTTCAAATCTCCTTTATATTTGACGCTATCCGCGAAAAAAAGATAACCTTATTCACTATGGATTTTACCACAAATGAATAAGGTTAACTAAATTGCTGTTTGGTTTGATAGACTATTCAATTATAAGCCGTAGTTCTTTCTCCACTCAGGAGTCCGTGTCGTGGCGTTCTTTGGCTGACTTCAACTGATGTCTAGTTTCGAACGATAGCTCCTCGACAACTTCAGCTCCGCCTGCAAGGACAAAGAGCGTCCTTTTGTCGGAGCTTCTGACGCACATGGACGTGCTAATGTCGACAATGCAACATGAAGTTGCGTTTTTGTCGACCAGTTGTTGTCGGAGCTGGGCGATCGTTCTCCACTTGGGCCCACACGATGTGGGTCAGTCAGCCTTTGCTCGCGTGATGTGGCGTTCTTTGGCTGACTTCAACTTATTAAAAGAAGAACCTCTGTATGTCATTCCATGTTACGACCACCATTAGGATCATGAGCAGGACGATTCCTACGAAGTGAACCAAGCCTTCTTTTTGACGGTCTACCGGTTTTCCGCGCAATGCTTCGATACCGAAGAATAATAATCGACCGCCGTCCAGAGCTGGCAAAGGTAACAGGTTCATGATACCCAAGTTAATGCTTAGCACAGCTGCCCAGTTCATTAAATTATAAATACCAAATTTTGCAACATGTTCTGTGGCTTTGTAAATTCCAACCGGTCCCGATAAAGCGTCGATTGTAAACTGACCTGTTATCAAGTCTCCCAATAGCCCTAAAATCAGTACGGTTTTGTCATAGGTTTCTGTTACACCAAAGACGATTGCTTTTAATGGATTTTTTTCTACAGGACTTTGATACATAACACCAATTTGTCCGTACTCCTTGCCGCTTTCCTCAAAGGTATCCGGCGTCATTTTAAGCTCGATATTCTGTCCATCTCGTTCTACGATAATAGACATCGGTTCACCTGGCTTGTCCTGAACCGTACCCGATAAATCCTGCCAATTTTCAATAGGCTGGCCATCGATTGCCCTTACATAGTCACCAGCTTGCATACCAGCTGAAGCTGCAGGTCCATCCTCTACAACATCATATATAATTGGTTCGTAGGTTGGAACTCCTTGCATAATGGCGATAAACGCAAAAACCAGAAATGCTAAAATGAAATTAAAAAGTGGCCCGGCAAAAATGGCCATTGCTCGTTGCCCTACTGTTTTCGAATTGAATTGTCGATCATATGGAGCAATTCGCAGTTCATTACCGTTTTCAATAATCGTCGCTGTTCTTGAGACATCTATTCTTACAAATTGATCGTCTTCGTCGTACCCTTCAATCCATAGCCCTTTTTCAAGGTCCGCTCTTTCTACTTCCATAAAAAGAACATTTGGATTTTGTACATTTTGATTTAAGTAAATTTTTTCGGCAACGTTATCACGATTCAAGATTAAACCAACTCGGAATCCAGGCTGAAGCTCTACTGCATCGACATCCTCGCCTGCCATACGAACATAACCACCGATTGGTAATAATCGAAGTGTATATAACGTTTCGCCTCTCGTCATTCCAAAGATTTTCGGACCCATCCCGATTGCAAATTCACGGACAAGAATGCCTGCTCGTTTTGCAAAGATAAAATGCCCGAGTTCATGGAAGAATACTAGGGAACCGAAAACAATGATAAACGCTATAACAGTTTGCATATCATCCCACCTTCAAAGAGCAAGTTTCTTTATTCTATGCTCACTCTCTTTATTTTACCATGCTCTCTACTGTTTTTCTTGTTTCGATATCTACTTGTAATATAGTTTCTAAATCAGGTACTAGAATATTGTTATGATCATTCATGATTTGCTCAATCACATCTTCTATCTGAAGGAAAGTAATTTTTTCTTGCAGGAATAGACCTACCGCTGCTTCATTTGCTGCATTCATCGCTGTTAGTACCGTCCCGCCTGCTTGTCCTGCATCATAAGCTAATTTAAGAGCACGATATCGGTCAAAATCTACCTCTTTAAAATTCAGCTGTGCAATTTTGGCTAGATCCAATCTAGTACCTCCTGCCAGTGGCAAGCGGTCTGGATAGCTTAGTGCATATTGTATTGGTACACGCATATCCGGCGTACCTAATTGGGCAATGACACTTGTATCATGATACTCAACTAAAGAGTGAATAATACTTTCTTTATGTAATAAAACATCGATTTTTTCAAAAGGCATGCCAAATAACACATGGGCTTCAATTACTTCCAGCCCTTTATTCATCATCGTTGCAGAATC
>DAMDNS010000492.1:0-2450 GCA_032083605.1 Ureibacillus sp. | reverse complement strand
AAAGCAAGCGGGGAAGACAATAACGCTAAACTAATTGCAGAGTATTTCAACTCAATTGGGCTTCCTGCCAAGTATGTTAGTCCTAAAGATGGTCTAGTATTAAACGATTTCCCAGAGCGTACGTATGCACTTCCAGAAACGTATGAGAACCTGAAAGATTTGGGAAGTGGCGATGAAATCGTTGTTTTCCCTGGATTCTTCGGATATACAAAGGAAGGAATTTTACGTACATTCGACCGTGGCGGATCTGATATTACAGGTTCAATCCTAGCGGCTAGCGTAAAAGCGGATCTTTATGAAAACTTTACTGATGTTGACTGTGTATTCTCGGCAAATCCGAAAGTTGTAAACGATCCTGTGGGAATTTCAGAAATCACATATCGCGAAATGCGTGAATTATCCTATTCAGGATTTTCTGTATTCCATGACGAAGCTTTAATGCCTGTTTATAAATTAAGCATTCCTGTCAACGTTAAAAATACTAACAATCCATCTGCACCGGGAACAAAAATTCTGCCAACACGTACTTTAACGGGTAGACCTGTCACTGGTATTTCTGCAGACAGTGGATTTTCTATTCTATATGTTTCAAAATATCTAATGAATCGTGAAATCGGTTTTGGTCGCAAGCTTCTTCAAATCATTGAAGAAGAACAAATTTCTTATGAACATACGCCATCTGGTTTAGACGATATTTCTGTCATTATCCGTTCAAACCAATTGACAGAAGAAAAGGAACAACGAATTGTGACTCGCGTAAAGAAAGAATTACATGCGGATGATGTATATTTCCGTCATGGCATTTCTATGATTGTGATAGTAGGCGAGGGCATGCGCAATAATACTGGCCTTGCAGCTCGTGCAGCATCAGCAATTTCTCGAACTGGTGCTAATATCGAAATGATCAACCAAGGTTCTTCGGAAGTAAGCCTAGTATTTGGCGTTCTTTCTCAAACTGAAAATCAAATTTTACGTGCCCTTTACGATGAATTTTTTGCTCCCATAACAGTTGGCTAGGGCATACCTAGTCCTTTCAAGAGGTTTCCGCAGCGCTATGCTGTGGAACCTTTTTTATGTTATGGGAGTTGAATTTTAGCATGCGGGTATCTTAAACTTTCAAATACTTGAAATTTCCTCTACTATTATGAGGGGAAAATACTAATTTGGTGGAGATTGAATGAAAACTTATACATATAATCATCCGGAAGCGATTGAATATACAGGAGACGTTCCTGTTATGGATGAAAACGGGCAAGTAATTGCCATCTCAAAACGCGTCTACGATAATTCCTTCAAGAAAACCTTTGATAAAATATTTGATTTTCGTTATTTTTTAAAATATGATGTGCTGAATAATGAAGGTGAAAAACTTTTTACCATAAAAAAAATCAGTAAAAAGGGTAAGCTTTGGTTTGAAGCAAATGAAGTGGCCGCACAGAAGAAATATATCATTTCATATGAAAATTGGCGGATCGGGATTCCAACTCTTTATATCACTGACGGTGTACTCAAAATTCAATTAGAGAAAGAATTAGAGGACTGGTCTCGTTTTTTGATTGATGAACAAGAGATAGCGAAATGGAAAGCCGAATACATAGAGGGTACTGGCGAAGGTACTGGTGATGGTGAGTTTTGCATGACTTTACAAATAAACGAGAATAGTCCAATTCAACAACCCTCGTTTTTCATTGCGATTTGCCAAGCAGCCTTATTCGTTGGTGCGTGAGAAAGGAGAGAAAATAAATGAATGTTGTCTTTGTTATAACAGTTACAGGAGAAGAAGTGCTGGAAATGGTTTCCAATGATGTCGCAGGTCTGCTTGCCGCCGTTCAAGGAGAAAATGTAACATTCCCGTTCGGCAGCTTTAAATATGATTTCCACACTTTAGACCACTATCTAGAGAATTCTAACTATCGTCAGGAGCTAGTAATATACCTCAAAGCAGATAATAATCAGCTAACAACGTTGTAAATTCTGCAACGTTGTTTTGAAATTGAAAGCGAGATGGTTTTCGGTGATTCAGCTTGTTTTTCTTGGCATAATTTTATATGTCATCTTATATTTGTTAGCCAAAGCTCAAATAAATTCCGGATTGACTCGTGTGTTATCGGTTGTAAATACGGTGATTATAGTAGTTTTTGGGATTGTTTTTTTGGTGAAAACTGGATTGCTCCGAGTTGTCGCTGGCTTTATCAGCTTTCTTTTGATTCGTCTGACGGATTTTTTAGGGGCGATGTTTTAGATAGAGCGTGAATATAGGGTGATCAATTGAGTGTGTGTCAAAATGCAGGTTCGGAATCTGACAACAGGCTGCAACGTGACAAAACGAGGAAGATTAAACTGTGGAGTGTCACAAAGCCCGCTGCAACGTGACAAAACGAGGAAGATTAAACTGTGAAGTGTCACAAAACCGGCTGCAACGTGACAAAACAAGGAAGATTAAACTCTGG
>DAMDNS010000491.1:0-2455 GCA_032083605.1 Ureibacillus sp. | reverse complement strand
TTATAAAGAAGGGGTTTCAAGACTTGTTGATATTAATAGCCGTTGCGAGAAAATAGGGAAATTATGGAGTGGAAATATTGCTTTAGTGGATGGTTATTTTTGGAAACCATCTGAAGCTTTATTGGAGAATGGTGAGCATTTCCTAACCTATACGTATAACAAATTGTTTGCATTAGGAGTAAAGGTAGTTCCTGTAATTGGTTATGACCGTTGGTTTGATCAAATGAGCAGTCTTTATCATCAAACAATGAAAAATTTAAATTATCCAGAGGCTCCTTATTTTTGTATTAGATTAGATGGTGAGGCAATGTATGATATTGATGAACCTGATTTTTTCAAAGAACAACTAGAATCAATTATTTCTGATTTAAAATTAGCAGAAAATAATTGTTCTATATTATTAGATTTTGGGGATGTAAGTGTCAATCGTATAACAATTGAACAGATGCTAAGCAAGTCTAGAGACTTTTTAGAAGTATTAACTGAATATGATTTTAGATACATTTCTATCAGTGGAGCTTCATATCCTTCAAGCGTTGCAGAAGCCATTGAAGATCATGATACGGATGGTCCAGTACTTCGAAAAGAAATGGTTGTATGGCAGACTTTAAGAAACATGTTCCCTAATGTTAAATTGAAGTTTGCAGATCATGGAGCAAGACATCCAGCTCCAGAAAAGCAGATTATTAATCAACATACGAATGGAAAAATTATCTACACTATAGATAAAAATTACTATGTCGTAAGAGGCCATCCATTTTCTAGAGATGGTGGAAGTCATGGGCATAGAAAGCAGCTAGCAATGAGATTAATTAATTCTATCTATTATGAAGATGTAAGCTTTAGTTGGGGAGACAATAAAATCTTTGAATGTGCGCACGGTATTAATAATTTTATAGGAAATCCTACGCAATGGGTTGCAATTGATACGAGCCACCACATTCGGTATGTCTTAGAGGAAATAGGATCTTTTGAGCTAGCTTATCAAAAATAGATCAAATAAAAATCCAGCCATTCATAAATGGGCTGGATTTTTAAATTATTTTTCAGTAATTAAATTTTTACACTAAATTTACACCATAAATTTTATTTTTGTTTCTAAGTTTTTAATAATAAATGATATTTTATTTTAGTTGATCCTATCCATCATTGGGGCAACTGAAATACGAGGTTGTAACGATTGAAGTGATTGCATAATCAATAGACCCAAAAGTCGCTAAATTAAAGAAAGGGCAGCATTATACGGGGTTTAGCTCTGAATCGACAGAGACATTTAATCGCGTAATTTATAACCGCCCTTATGATGAATGTAGAAAGATGATTTTTAACAAATTACCTTATGAGTGAGCCAACTGCTTTTTTTGTAAGAAAGCATCAATCACACTAAATAAAATACAAAACAGAACGAGTCCAACCCCTGCAAGGCAAGTCATGGTCCATCCACCATGATTCCAAGCAAAAATTCCTAATGCCGAACCAGCTGCGCCACCAATAAAGTAAGTGGTCATATAGATGGCATTAATACGGGATTTAGCATCTGGACGTAGACGGAAAATAATACTTTGGTTACTGGTGTGAACGAGCGCGAGTGCTAATTGAATTAACGCAAACCCAATGACATATGTAGAAAGTAGAGTTTGTCCAAAGTAGAAACAAACCCAACTGACTAAGAATAGTCCACAGCCCATCCAAGTAAGTAATTTTGTGTAGCCTTGGTCGGCGTATTTACCAATATAGCGGGTTGATAATGCACCAAAAATACCAACTAGAGGAACGAGTCCGATAAATAGATCTGGTAAATGGTGTGCTGAGGTCAGTAGTAAGGCGATAGTGGAATATAAAGTACTTACTGCTGCAAAGGCGAAAGCACCTGTAAGCGCTCTTAGTAATAGTCGCTTTTCCTGCTTTAAAAGCTGAGCCATCGAAACAAAAATTTGCCCATAATTCATTTTCATACGCAAGACGTAAGGTAGACGGCTTTTTAAAGTAAATGCCAGTAATAGCATTAATACGCCGCTTACCACATAAACGACTTTCCAGTGGAAAAGATTGGAAAATAAACCAGCCAGACTGGTGGAGAGTAAAATCCCGACCAATAAGCCACTCATTAAAAAACCAATAATCTCGCCTGTTTTTTCAGGTTTGACTGTCATAGTAGCTAATGGAATTAATACTTGAGCTGCAACAGAAAACAAGCCCGCTAAAATTGTACCAATCCAGAGCATAGGTAAGTTAACAGCAAAGGCAGAAGTAAATAGACCAACTGCGCAAAGCACCATCAAAAACGGAATAGCTTTGGCTTTATTGACGATGTCACCCATCGGAACAATAAAGAGTAGACCAAGGGCATAAGACACCTGAGCAAATGTCACTGTTAAAGCGGCTTGTGCTTGAGTTACAGCAAACTCTTGCTGAATAGAGTGAATTAGTGGCTGACAGTAATAATTCACACCTG
>DAMDNS010000490.1:0-2456 GCA_032083605.1 Ureibacillus sp. | reverse complement strand
AACCCGCCTAAGTCACGGCGTTTTTGTACCCACCCTTTTAAAACTACTTTTTCGCCTTGCTGTTGTTCGCTAATTTGCGCACATTCATGTGTTCTCTGAGCCATGTTCTTTCCTCCAATTTGTCTTACCGAATATTATTTATGTTCTAATAAGTAATTAACTAATTCAGGGAATGGAATTTTTTCTTGATTTCCTGTTTCCATTTCTTTAACATTTACTGCATTTTCTTCAATTTCTGAATCACCTATGACAATAACAAATTTTGCACCAAGTCGGTCAGCTGATTTCATTTGAGCTTTCATTTTTCGATCGATATAGTCCATATCCGCCGAGATTCCTTTTGCACGGAAGGAGCTAATCAATTCTGCAGACTTTAATTTTGCTTCATCGCCCATAGCTACCATATAAATATCTAGTCGATCTTCTAGCTCCAGCTCTACACCTTCTGCTTCAAGCGCTAGTAGCAAACGTTCGATTGACATGGCAAATCCTATACCTGGAGCATCCGGACCACCAATATCTTCTACAAGTCCATTGTAGCGACCACCGCCACAAAGTGTTGTAATAGCACCGAATCCAGCAGAGGTACTCATGATTTCAAAGGCAGTGTGATTATAGTAATCAAGTCCGCGTACTAAGTTTGGATCCACTACATAGGTAATGCCTAATACATCCAAATATTTTTTCACTTGGTCAAAATATTGCGCAGATGATTCTGTTAAGTAGTCCGTTAAAGCTGGCGCAGTATTCATTAATGGGTGATCATGGTCTTTTTTACAATCCAGAATGCGTAAAGGGTTTTTATCTAACCGATTTTGACAATCGGAACAAAATTCCCCAATACTCGGTTTAAAATGTTTAATTAGCGCTTCACGGTGTGCATCTCTTGTTTCTTTGTCCCCAAGAGAATTAATGACCAATTTCAAATCTTTTAAACCAACTGTTTGGTAAATATCCATTGCAAGAGAGATTACTTCTGCGTCAATTGCAGGATCACTGCTACCAATCGCTTCTACTCCGAATTGGACAAATTGACGATAACGTCCAGCTTGTTGGCGTTCATAGCGGAACATTGGGCCCATATAAGAAAGCTTTACAGGCTGATCAGGGGAGCCAAACATTTTATGCTCCACATATGCACGAACACTTGACGCTGTACCTTCTGGGCGAAGTGTTAGCGAGCGTCCGCCCCGGTCCTCAAAAGTGTACATTTCTTTTTGAACAATATCCGTTGTATCCCCTACTCCACGCTGGAATAATTCTGTTTGTTCAAAAATGGGTGTGCGAATTTCTTTATAGCGATAAACATGAGTTAATTCTCTAAGGATAGATTCAACCTTTTGCCATTTTGGCGTTTGTTCCGGCAGAATATCCTGAGTTCCTCTAGGTACTTTAAATGACATTAAAATACTCCTCTCTTTCATCTTCATCAAATGTTATAGGCATAGACCCTATGCGACAATTTTTAGATTAGAAAAACACGATTTATCGCCCTAATAGCGAAAATCGATGTTTTTCTTTTGCGGATATCTGCGAAAACTTATATTTTCCTATCCGCAAAATAAAAAGCTCCCGTCCCTTGCTAATAGCAAGGGACGAAAGCTTTGTAGTTACTTCCGCGGTTCCACCCTAGTTGATGCACAATAGTAGTACATCCTCTCGTAAACGGATAACGGCCGTTTCCGTCTTTCCCTACTAAACATCGCTGTCTTTCGAAAAAGAGCCTCTCAAGTGTTGTTCGTCACTACTTGTAGTAGGAAAGATTTCAGCCTCGGTCTTTCCCTCTCTTGTCTACAGAGGTAATTTCTACTTGCTTGGTCAATGGCGTTCATTACTTTTATAATATATCCTATCTTAATTGTGTGATGGCAGATTTGTCAACTATTTTCAAAAAAGTGTAGATTTTATTGCATATTTGAATTTAAAATGATAAGAGTATATATCGGGTTATTTTTCCCTTAAGTAGAATCTTTTAGAGAGGAGATAAAGGATGCATCATAAATTACCTTTGTATATTGTGAGTTTCGTTTTACTTTGTTCATTACTGTCTCCCTATACATATGCAACAAATACCGCCTACGCTAGCGAGGAGTCAGATTTAATCGTCTCTGCAGACATTTTGTATTTACGAGAAGGACCTGGATTGTCCTATCCTATCATGACAACCTTAAAAAAGGGGCAAGGACTAAATTTCATTGAGAAACAGGATGATTGGTACCATGTAAAAGTAAAGGATATGGAAGGCTGGGTAGCTTCCTGGCTTACGTCAGCTTCGAAATCTAATGAAGCTGCCAATAACAGTTCCAATGAATTTAGCTCTGTAATTTCACAGGTTGACCATTTAAATTTACGTGCAGAGCCTTCTGTTTCATCTTCGGTTTTAACGCAGCTTAACACAGGAGACGAAGCTGAAGTTCTGGCAAGTGAAACAAATTGGATTCAAATTTCCTTTAACG
>DAMDNS010000489.1:0-2457 GCA_032083605.1 Ureibacillus sp. | reverse complement strand
CACGTCCTATTAATCCACCACGTTGAATAGATTTATAGCTTTGGGATCTACCGTAAAACACATCGCCCTCGAAGCGTTGTCTAACAATACTTACGCCGGCTTCACCAAAAACCTTTACAGCATTAAGAGAGTTTTCAAGTTCTTTTTCGCTGCCTGGTTTTTCTTCCATAAATGCACTTGTTATATTAGGCAACGTGACTCGATTTATTTCCAATCCCCAGCTGCGTAAACGTTTCTTTAACTTTAAAAGCTCATCTAAGTCTGGAAATCCCTGCTCTTTTACACCTTTAAAGGAATGTCCGATGCCAAAGTCTACACAATCAATGCCTAGCTGCACCATTTGCTGAAGATCTAAATCGGAAAGATTCGTTGTATTGACAGTAACTGAAATTTTCACTCTTACAACCTCCCATTATTCTGATGCATTTTTAATCGTTTCATAGTGGTCATATAGTTCCTGAAGTTTTGATGCTGTATCTTCACTGTTTAAGTAAACCGGCTCTACCCAATACTCTCGGATTTCAGCTTGGAACTCTTCATTTGCTACAACCTTTTCCATAGCCTCACTAAATGTTTGAACGACTTCATCCGGTGTATCTTTCGGGAAGCCCCAATAGAAGATTTTATCAATCGTCATTTCAACACCTTGTTCTTTGAATGTTGGTACATCAGGGGCAGATTCTAAACGTTCATCCGCAATCACCCCTAGTGAAGCGAAGTCTCCAGAATCAAGATAACTTTTTACAAAGCCTAAAGATGTCGGGAAAATATCTACACGGTCACCTAGTAATGCTGTTAATTTATCAGATGCCCCACCGATATCTACAATATTTAGTTCAACACCTGTCAGCTGCTGGAACTCCATAACCTGGATATATGTCATCGAACCCATTTCAGTTGCAACTGTCACCTTTTTAGGATTAGCTTTGGCATACTCGATTAACTCTTCCAAGGTTTTAAACTTACTATTTTTTGAAACAACAAATGTATTTGCCTGATCTAATACCCCAGTACCTGCAAATTTGAAATCATCTATCGATTGATCGGATAGGCCATAAATGTTATTCAATAGCATGGAATTATGGAACGCCAATACTGAATATCCATCTGGCTTTGAATCCAGCACTTTACTTACACCGACAGTACCACCTGAACCTGTAATGTTTGAAACTACAAGCGATGTTCCCAATTCTTTCTCTAGATATTTTGCTAGAGTACGAGTATTTAAATCAGTATCTCCACCCGCACCAGCCGGGACCACAATTTCAATCGGCTTAGTAGGATACCCCTTTTCCTCCCCTGTAGCCGTATTGCCACAAGCAGCCAGTACCAATACCATTAATGAAGCAAGTAAAATTCCCCAATATTTTTTCATTTTCAAAAAAGCCTCCCCTTTAGTTTTCGTAAGCAACTTCTTCATTTGTTTTTCTTGCCTTTTTCTTCCCCTTAACAGATTTATAAATTTTTAACCCTACAGATAAGACAGTTACCAGCAAGAATAATGCTGCAATCGGCTGAGTTAAAAATGGCATAAAGTCACCTTGAGATAACATTAAACCCCGACGTAAATTAGTTTCTAGCAATGGTCCTAATATGAATCCCAGTACTAGCGGTGTTAAAGGAATACGCGCCTTTAACATTAAGTAGCCAACTAAACCAAAGAATAATAATGCATACACATCAAACATTCTGTTATTAACACCATAAGCGCCTACAACACACAGCGTCATAATAATAGGCAGCAGGATATATTGAGGAATACTTAAAAGTCGAACAAATCCACGCATTCCAGCAAACAACAGGATCGCCATGAAAACGTTTGCAATTAGGAGTGCAGCAAAGATTCCATATACTACCGTTGCATTGTTTTGTATCAATAATGGGCCAGGCTGCAGTCCGTGTAACACTAATCCGCCCAACAACATTGCCGTTACTGTATCCCCTGGAATCCCCAATGACATAAGTGGAATAAGAGCGCCACCAATCGCAGCATTGTTGGATGTTTCTGATGCAACAACCCCTCCTGGAGTCCCCTTTCCATACTCTTCCGGCTTCTTTGAAGAATTTTTCGCCGCAGCATATGCGATTAAATTCGCAGTACCACCACCGATTCCTGGCAGTATACCAATACCAATGCCAATTGCAGCAGATCTTACGAAATTCCACTTTTCTGCTAAATACTCTTTCATTGGCACTTTATAGCTAATTTTTTTCATATTTACTTTTAAGGCTTGATAACCCCGCTTTTCTGAAACAAGCAATATTTCAGATATTGCAAATAACCCTATTAAAACCGGCATTAAATCAAATCCTGCATCAAACGCTGAAATTCCAAATGTAAATCGTGGGAAAGCATCAATTGGTGCCGACCCTACCATGGCAAACCCAATTCCAAGCAAACCTGCCAAAATTCCTTTTGGCAATGAGTCTCCTGACAAGCTTGCTATTAATGTCAAG
>DAMDNS010000488.1:0-2458 GCA_032083605.1 Ureibacillus sp. | reverse complement strand
GGTTAATTTTCGTGTAGGTAGAAGAATGCTTAGACGGAGAAATTCCGGCTAATGTTAAAATGGAAGCTTAAATAGCAGATATAAGCGGAGTTTTTCCGATAAACTGCGCCAAATAAGGTCAAATTCAAAGATTTGGGCAAGATAAGCGGAAAAACTACCTTTATTTGTACGAAAAAATGGAGACTTTTTAATTTAAACGGAAATTTTCCCTTTATTTTTCAAATTCATCGATACCAACACTCAGTATAGTCAAGAGCTAAAACCGCAAATAACTGTGAAATGTATTTGTTAAGCCCTCTCCTATACATAATTTGCCTATTTTTTAGCACCCAGTTATCAGAAATAGATACGATCGAAGCTGAATCGTCTTATAGACCCTCTTTTCAACTGTTTGATGCTCCCTGCACTCTGGAAGCACAATCCGGAAGTCTAAAGCATACCCGTAGGATCGATTGCCGCTTTTGCTTCCTTTGTCAGGAGTGCTTTTTCCTTTAGGACCTGTTCTATTGATTTATTTTCTTCATCTGCCTGCATGCCAATTTCTGAGGCCAAGTCATAGCCCATGGATGCGCTTAAACCTGTAACCAAGGCCAGACTGTTTTCCATATGCTGTCTGCAGGTTTCTCTATTTCCTTCAATCCCATTTATACATTTTGTTACAAGGGTTGAAATTGCGTTTGTAAGTAAATCCATTGAGTGAATTAGTGTATAGGCCATGACCGGCATCATCACATTAATCTCCAATTGGCCAGCAATGCCAGCAGTTGCCATTGCTGCCTCATATCCAATGATTTGACAGCACACCATATGCACCATTTCCAGAATGGCAGGATTTACTTTACCTGGCATAATCGTTGAACCAGGCTGTACGGACGGCAGCGAGATTTCTGAGAAACCCGTTCTAGGTCCCGAGCTCAGTAAACGTAAATCGCTTGTAATCTTAATAAGATGCACAGCTAGCTCTTTAAGTGTTAGCATGGTACGAATGGCAGCTCTTGGATTTTGTATAAAAGCAAACATATTATCAGGACTTCGAAAGGGTAGCTTTGTTCGGTTACAAACTTCTTCGATTATGTTGGGGATATATTGTGGATGGAGATTAAATTCTGTACCAATCGCTTTCCCACCCAGTCCGATTTCGTATAATGTGTCCAAATTACTTTCCAGTTGTTTTAAAGTAAGTGCAATCGTAGCAGCATATCCTGAAAATTCTTGACCCAATCGAATGGGGATTGCATCATGTAAATGCGTTCTCCCAGATTTAACAACCGGCATCAATTCTTCTGATTTCTTCTCCAGGGCATCCACTAGCTGCGTGATAGCAGGAATGAGATTATTCACCAAACTTTCAGCAGCAGCCATATTAATAGCGGCATGGAATGTATCGTTTGTCGACTGGGACATATTAACGTGATCATTAGGATGTACCAGCTTTGATTCAATAGAGCCCCCTAAAATTTCCGAAGCTCGATTCGCGATCACTTCATTCACATTCATATTTTGAGAAGTACCAGCACCTGCTTGATAGACATCCACTACAAAGTGATTGTCCCATTTTCCAATGGTCACTTCTTCAGAAGCCTGAATAATGGCTCTTCCCATTTCCTCCGATAAGTGCCCAATCTTCATATTCGCCATGGCCGCCGATGCCTTAATAATTCCTTGAGCCTTAATGATGGAATGAGGTAATCTGGTACCGCTAATTTGAAAATTATCAAGGGCTCTCTGAGTTTGAGCACCATAATACATATTTTTTGGTACCTTCACTTCACCAATTGAATCATGTTCTTTACGAAATTGTTCAGAAGAATTCATATTGCCTCCTCAAAGTATTTTTATTAATCTCATGTTTACCATCAGGGAGATGAACTAAACGAAAAAATCTATGACAATTAAATAATCGCAAATAATGATTTTTCACCCACATGATGAAAAGCCCGAGAACAATAACTCTCGGGCTCAAATTCCAATGAAACATCTATTATTTTCTGTGCCGCAACGACTCTAAATCAGGGTGTTCGTGCATCGAGAGACAATCAGCACTCTTTTAAGCTATCGATCCCGGTGGACAATACTACTTAAAAACAGCTTGAGGAAAGAGGCGTTCGTTGGAATAGCCTCCAATGCTTCACTTGCTAAGCAATACTGCTCCCATAACTCGGCTTTCGCCCCATCAATACCTAGAATAGTTACAAAAGTAGAGGTTTTATTTTCTTCATCCATCCCAGCAGATTTCCCTAGATTTTCAAAGTTTCCTTCGCTATCTAATATGTCATCCTTTATTTGAAAAGCGATTCCGGCATGACGAGAGAATTTCTTTAAAGCTTCCATTTCTCTTTCATTGGCCTTTGCTAGAATGGCAGGCATTAGAAGGGCTGCTTCAAAGCCCAGCGCTGTTTTATAAAAACACATTGTTTCAAGCTCATCCTTGGAAAGCCTTTTCCCCTTCGATTCTAAA
>DAMDNS010000487.1:0-2461 GCA_032083605.1 Ureibacillus sp. | reverse complement strand
GTGAGGCAGCTGTAAAACTGCAGGATGTCATTGATGCAATCGACGTAAAAGCACCACATACACCAATTATCAGTAATGTTGGAGCGGACCTTTTACAGCAACCAGAAGCAATTCGCAATGAAATGATCGAGCAAGTCTATAGCCCTGTTCTATGGGAGGATGACGTTCGTAAGCTCCTGGACTTAGGGGTAACGACATTTATCGAATGCGGACCAGGTAAAGTGCTTTCAGGGCTAGTGAAAAAAGTGGATCGTTCTGTAAAAACATATTGTGTATATGATGAAGCATCTTTACAAGAAGTTGTAGAAGCGATTGGAGTGAATGCAATTGGGTAAGTTAGACGGAAAAACAGCCATTGTAACGGGAGCGTCTCGCGGGATTGGACGAGCTATCGCATTACAGCTAGCTTCTGAAGGGGCTAATGTGGTCGTGAATTTCAGTGGAAGCGAGCAAAAAGCGAGCCAAGTTGTAGAAGAAATTCAAAATCTCGGTTCACAAGCAATTGCTGTTCAGGCCAATATCTCGGACGGCGATTCGGTTCAGGAGTTAATGAATGCAGCTATGGAACAGTTTGGATCCATTGATATCTTAGTCAATAATGCCGGTATTACCCGTGATAATCTTCTAATGCGTATGAAGGAAGATGAATGGGATGATGTTATTAATACCAATTTAAAAGGAGTATTTTTATGTACGAAGGCAGTTACTCGTCAGATGATGAAGCAGCGTGCTGGACGTATTATCAATATCTCATCTATAGTTGGCGTTATGGGGAATGCAGGTCAGGCAAACTATGTTGCAGCTAAAGCGGGTGTAATCGGCTTAACGAAAACAACTGCTCGTGAGCTGGCTTCCCGCAACATTTTAGTAAATGCCATTGCTCCAGGCTTCATAACGACTGAAATGACGGATGCTTTACCGGAAGATGTGAAAAATTCCATGTTAGCTCAAATCCCATTAGCTAAACTTGGTAATCCCGAGGATATTGCAAAAGCTGTCGTATTCCTGGCATCGGATGATGCAAGCTATATGACGGGTCAAACGCTTCATATCGATGGCGGAATGTACATGTAATATCGCAATAATTTTTGACAATGAATCTATGATTACACTATGGTTGTTAAGGTGATTAATTGAATAATAATTTTGGTTGTCATATTTGTACAAGCATGGTTTTCTATACTACTATTTGAGGGGAGGTGACCGATTTGACTACAGTATTAGAACGTGTTACTAAAGTTGTCGTTGACCGTTTAGGTGTTGACGAAAGCGAAGTGAAAGCTGAAGCTTCTTTCCGTGAGGATTTAGGTGCAGACTCATTAGACGTTGTTGAATTAGTAATGGAACTTGAAGATGAGTTTGATATGGAAATTTCAGACGAAGATGCTGAGAAAATCGCAACTGTTGGCGACGCTATCAGCTACATTGAAGGTAAAATTAGCTAAGTCCTTCATTCCCACAGGATGAAGGTGATTGCCTCCGGCGAATGCGACAGATTTTCAATGGAGGCTTATCGGGACGAGCTCGATAAAATCTAGGCGTGCAAATGCGCCGAGGCACATTTGATAAATAAGAGGCACAGTTTTAGCAGTTTGATGAAAATCGCAAAACTTTGTGCCTCTTTTTATATTAGTTTAACGTATAATTAAAGAAAAGTTGAATTTCTCATGCTTAACAAGGTAAACTATACGTTAGAATCTATTAGGAAGGTCAGATTGTTCATGACAATAAGAAAAAAAGGTAATAATCAAAAAGTTGGTGTATTACCTGAAAAAGTAAGACATCAATTTGAATTTTTGCAAGAGGAGTTAAATATTTTTTTCCGAAACAAAAGCTTACTATATCAAGCTTTTACACATTCATCTTATGTGAATGAGCATCGTCGAAAATTATTTACCGACAATGAGAGACTAGAGTTTTTGGGAGACGCAGTACTTGAACTTTCTGTATCTAAATACCTTTTTGAAAGATATCCACATATGAGTGAGGGAGAACTGACAAAGCTGCGTGCTTCGATCGTTTGCGAGCCATCGCTTGTTATTTTTGCCAACGAACTTAATTTTGGTAAATATGTGCTATTAGGAAAAGGTGAGGAACTTACAGGTGGTCGTGAACGTCCGGCATTATTGGCTGATGTTTTTGAATCATTTATTGGTGCCCTATATTTAGACCAAGACTTGGAAAGTGTTGTAGAGTTTCTAGAACGAATTGTATTCCCAAAAGTAGAAGTCGGTGCTTTTTCGCATGTGATGGATTTCAAAAGCCAGCTGCAAGAAATGGTTCAACAATCGAACAACGGTACTTTGCATTATGAAATTGTCGATGAAAAAGGACCAGCACATAACCGTACCTTCGTTTCCCGTGTTCTATTAAACGACAAGGAATTGGGTATCGGTAGAGGAAAATCGAAGAAAGAGGCTGAACAACAAGCCGCGCAAAATGCGATGGTGACATTGAACCA
>DAMDNS010000486.1:0-2477 GCA_032083605.1 Ureibacillus sp. | reverse complement strand
TGAAAACTCTTTTTCACGTACAATCGTTGTACCTTCCGCTCTAAGGCCAGCTAGTATAACAGCTGATTTTACTTGTGCGCTTGCAACCGGCATCGTATAATCAATTGCTTTTAGCTTTGTACCTTGAATCGCTAATGGAGTAAACTGTCCATTTTCTCTTCCCGCTATTTTCGCCCCCATAAGACGCAGCGGATCCGCTACACGACGCATGGGACGTTTGGCAATTGAAGCATCGCCGGTCATCACTGTATGTAATGCTGTGCCCGACAAAATCCCCAGCATTAGCCTAGTCGTTGTACCCGAATTTCCCGTATAAAGTACTTCTTTCGGTTCTTCCCAGTTATCCATACCTGGACTTATTATTGTGACATTTGTTCCGTCAACTTCAATTTCCACACCAAGCTTACGGAAACAATCAATCGTACTTAAACAATCTTCTCCGAGAAGGAAACCACTAACCGTTGTTTTTCCCTTTGCCATTGAGCCAAACATAACAGAGCGATGCGAGATTGATTTGTCGCCCGGAACTGTAATCGTTCCATTTAGATGAACGTTTTTGTAATCTAAAGTTGTTGTAGAAGACATGTATATTCTCCTTTCAAAATAGCCTTTTATGACATTATGACATATACGATTCATAATTAGTTCTATTACTGAGGCATTTTTGCGCATTTTCACGATCATCTGCCGTTTGGAAGCTAATCACCAAAATACCGAATATGTCTTCCCTTGCCTCTACCACGCGTATATTCGTGATACTTATTTGCTCCTCAGCGAGATAACCTGTTATTTCGGAAATCACACCAGGATAGTCCGGGATATCAACATATAGATCATATGTTGTATAGAAAGCACCTGTATTGATTGGCAATTGATCACGTACTTCTTTTGCACTGGCAAAATAGTGTTCAATTGTTGCTTCATCCGGACTGAGAAGTAGTGTTTTAACTCGATCCATTTCCTTCTGCCAGGAACTTAACTGTCTTAATAATTCCTCTCGATTTTGCAGGACGATATCCTTCCACATCAGAGGGTTCGATGAGGCAATTCGTGTTACATCACGAAAACCGCCCGCTGCCAGCATGCTTGTCATTGGATAAATTTGCTGTTCACTATCCAGCTGATGGACAAGTGAAGCTGCCACTATATGCGGAAAATGACTTACCACCGCTGTCATATGATCATGCTCCTGTGCATCTACTCTCACCAGTTTTGCAAGTGTGTATTTCAATAAAATCTCAAGCTCCTTAATATGCTCCTCATTTTCATTATTTAATGGAGTTAACATATAATAAGCATTTTCGAAAAGATGTGCTTTTGCTGCTTGGACACCACTTTTATGTGAACCCGCCATGGGGTGGCCGCCAATAAATGTAATGCTCATTTCCCGCAACTCTGCACCCTTTTCCATAATCAAGCCTTTGGTGCTTCCTGTATCTGTCACAATGACATTTTTCTTAAGCGGCCATTTTTTCATCTCTTCTAGCCATTCAAGCGTCGCATTGACAGGTGTTCCAAAAATAATGACATCTGCAATACTTGCCGCTTGAACTACATCATCTACAACCTCATGGACAATGTTTAATTCAATCGCTTGCTGTCGTGTTCTTTCATAAAGATCGAAGCCGTACACTCTTGTATCGGGTGCTTTTTGACAGGAAAGGGCAATAGATCCTCCTATTAACCCTAGACCTATTACAAAAACATTACGTGTCATGCAAAGACTCCCTGCTCTACTAGCACTTCTTCAAGTAATGATAGGAACTTGTCATTCTGTTCTTCTGTTCCAATCGTTACACGAATGTATCCGCTAACCCCTAATGCATTTCCGCTTCTAATAATAAATCCGCGCTTCATCATCTCTTTAAACACAACATCACTATCAGCTTTCACTTCAAATAATATAAAGTTTGTTTCCGTTGGATAGAAGTTCAAGCCATGTTTTTCGCAAAATTTTTCATATTGCTTTTTGCCGATTTCATTTTTTTCCTTGCATTCGTTGATGAATGCTTGGTCTTCTAATGCCACAATCGCAACCTTTTGACTTAAGATCGTATTGTTAAATGGTGCTCGTACTGGATCCAATTGTGCTATAACTTCCTCCTGAGCAATGCCGTAGCCTACTCGGAATGATGCAAGACCATATGCTTTAGAAAAAGTGCGCAAAATAATTACGTTTGGATAGTCGTTAATATAAGAAAGCGTATCTTGATAATCTGGTGATTGCACATATTCAAAATAAGCTTCATCCAAAACAACCAGCACCTCGGATGGCACTTGGCCCAAGAAGCCCTTAAGCTCTTCCTCGCTTACAATTGTACCTGTCGGGTTATTTGGATTACATACCCAAACAACTGATGTTTTTTCATCTATCGCAGCTAACATAGCCGTTAAGTCGTGCTTACCGTCCACTAAAGGCACTTCTTTCACTTCTGCGCCTTCTATTTCAGCATTATGACGATATTGAGAAAAGGATG
>DAMDNS010000485.1:0-2481 GCA_032083605.1 Ureibacillus sp. | reverse complement strand
ATTATCGTGTTCCAGGAGTAAGTGAAGAAGATTTAGTTGAACCAGAAGTATTCACATATCCTTCTTTTGATGGAATGGAAATTGAGGCACTGTTCTTCCGAGCAAAAGAAGAAAATTCAAATGGACATGTTATTCTTTGGCCACATGGCGGACCACAGGCATTAGAGCGCAAAACTTTCCGTTCCATGTTCCAATCCCTTATTTACAGCGGGTATTCAATTTTTGCTCCAAACTTCCGCGGGTCTACAAACTATGGGCTAAAGTTTTCTAAATTGGTAGAGGGCGACTGGGGTCACGGGCCTCGTTTGGATAATATCCAGGGCTTGGAATGGTTAATCGAAAACGGCTATGCAGAAAGAGAAAAGATTCTTCTATTAGGCGGCAGCTACGGCGGATATATGGCACTTCTTCTTCATGGACGCCATGCAGAATACTTTAAAGCAGTAGTAGATATTTTCGGTCCAAGTGATCTCTTCTCCTTTATCGAATCGGTACCGGAATTCTGGAAGCCATATATGGAGCAATGGGTTGGCGATCCTGTAAAAGATAAAGAAAGATTAACAAAGGATTCCCCGATTACTTATTTAGATGGCATGACAAAACCAATGCTGGTCATTCAAGGTGCAAACGACCCTCGTGTTGTACAAAAAGAATCCGATCAGATTGTTGCCGCACTGAAGGAAAAAGGCCGTGAAGTCGAATACATTGTTTTGGAGGATGAAGGACATGGCTTCTCCAAAAAGCAAAATGAAATACTTGTTTACGGAAAAATCATTGAATTCTTCAATCAACATATTTCTGAAGCAAAGCCAATAGTATAATCAAAAAAAACACCAATCGCCCCAGAATAGGTCGATTTGATGTTTTTCTAACGCGGATATCTACGAAAACTTATTTTTCCCTATCCGCTGAAAAGCCCTTAATGTTAGCGTAACTCTCGCATTAAGGGCTTTATCTTTTAGTATTGCCATCCAAATTGTCCATCTGTCCTTCTCGACAATATCAGATTCTTTTGATATCGCTTCATCGATGTAATTGATTAACAATTCTAATTCTCGATCGTCCAATTCATGCAAAATACTTCTTCCTGTTCTTTCTTTTAAATCCTTTAATATTTGTACTTTATTGCGGTAAACTTTACGAATCTCCCACAGCTTTACTTCTTTTATATCTTTAAAACCAACTTCAGCAAGTCCATCAATCACCTTTTGACTACTATGTCTGCGGTTCGTTTCTTTTACAATTAATTCAGGAAAAAGCTCAAAGAAAAAACCCCTTATATGGCTATTATCCCCTGCCAACAAGCAATCCTCTGGAGTTCGGTCTTGCACAATATAATATCCATCCTGCTTTAACAACCTATAAGCTTCCTTGAAACAGGCGCCTAAATCGTTCACATGATGAATCAAGGCTCTTTCAAGCACAAAATCAAATCCGCTACTCACTAACCCGGTTGAAACGGCATTCCCTTGCTGAAATGAGATATTGGCGTAATCCTTACAGTTTTCTTTAGCTCCTTCAAGGATTGACTCAGAAAAATCTACCCCTGTAACCGAAGTCACGCCCAACTCCGATAACGCCTTACTATAGATTCCACCTCCGCAGCCAATATCTAAAGCGTTTGAAATCGTCTCTATTGGAACAAGATTTTTTATCGCTTCACTCCATGAGTAATGTGCCTCTCTAGTTGTATAAGTCTTTTTATTTTCCTCTCCATGAAAATTAATCCCCATAACCTATCCCCCCTATCCCATACCGTCTAATAATATTCTATGTCAAAATCCCCATAAGAAAAAATTAATATATATTATTAATTCATATAACTTTATGTTATCAATATTCGAGATTTAAATTTTTAATCTGGCAATTTCCTTTTAGCTTGCTTCAAAGTGGCAACTATTAAAAAACTTACAATGACAAGCAATAGCCAAGAGCTTACTTTTCCTAAATGCACCAAACTCCATGCCTGCGTTTGGTTGGGATATTGCCATGCTCCGAAAAATGTTGCGATATTCTCGGCAATCCAGATAAAAAATCCGATCAGGACAAAAGAAAGTGCAATTGGCATACGGTAACGAGTTCCATTCACCTCGTAGTTCACCCATGATTTCCAAAAAACGATAATCACAAGTCCAGATAGCCACCAGCGAATATCTATCCAAAAATGGTGAATGAAAAAATTCAAATAAATGGCAGAAGCTAATGGGACAACCACTAAAAATGGGGGCCACTGAACCAGCTGCACATCCATCCTTCTCCAAGCTTGGCAAAGGTAACTTGCTACGCTTGCATACATAAATCCACTGTACAAAGGTACCCCAAAAAATTTAGAATATCCTTCCTCTGGATACGACCAGGAGCCCATATGCACCTTGAATAGCTCAAGTGCAAGTCCGATAAGGTGGAACAAGGTTATGACCTTTAACTCATCTCGTGTTTCAAGTCCCAGATGGACCATCAACCACTGCATAAGCAGACAGA
>DAMDNS010000484.1:0-2494 GCA_032083605.1 Ureibacillus sp. | reverse complement strand
CGATTGCATCGTTTCCGATCATGAACATACGGCGTTTGCCATCTGCTGGAGCAAGCTCCCACTCACCAACACGGTCTCCTAAAAGCTCACACATCATGTCATAGCCTTGCTGGATCGCTTCCATGTTTTTCTTAACAACTTCTTCCCCTTTACGTCCGAAGATTTCATCCACAACGCTTTGGAAGACAGAAGTTTTTAGATTCAATAAGGCTGCTGTTGAACCGATTGCCACCATGTTTTTCATTAGTGAAGTTCCTAATTCTGTTGCAATTTCAGTAAATGGAACGATGAACAATGGTGCTTCAGAATCTTCCGGCTCTACCGGCTTAAACTTCGCATCAGCTAAAATAATGCTTTTTCTAGTTAGCTCCTTGTAGTTCACTTCGATTGTTTCTTGGTCAAATGCCACTAATATATCTAAATCGTCCGCGATTGAACGAACTTCTGTTGGTCGAACCGTAATTTTATTATTCGTATGGCCACCTTTAATACGTGAAGAGAAATGACGATAGCCGTATAGGTGGTAACCTAAACGATTCATAGCCATTGAGAAAATTTCACCCGTACTCTCAATACCCTCACCTTGCTGCCCACCGACTTTCCATGAAAGCTGATGTAACATGATAACAACTCCTTAAAAATGCGTATTTATATCTTTTTTTCCTTCATTAGTTTAACACGAACATTTTGCATAAACTATCGGAAAAACTGCAATTTCTCGAAAATCAGACCTTTGACGGAAAGTTTATTTCATGAAATTGTCTAAACCTCAAATTAAACCATAAACACGCGTCCAAACTACATTCGAACGCCAAAAGATTTTATTGTAGCTTCTATTTATACATAGAGTACTTCAATTAAATAAAGACATACTTGTATAAAAAATTTTATTAATAGATAAAACGTTTAAACCATCTAGAATGTTGCCTACAGATTCGCGGAATTAGTCGATTTTACAAAACATGTTACCTAACCAAAATTTCTGCTACGCCTATTCATTTCCCGCTTGCCTCTTAATATAATAGTAGGAATATCCTTAAACTCAAATAGAAGGAAGACGTGATAATGCATTGTTCAAATTGTGGGTCTAATTTAGAGGAACAAGCAAAATATTGCTCGTCTTGTGGCCAACATATAAATGAGAACAGGAAATCAAAACATACATGGATGATTGTAGGGATTGTTACAGTAATCATTACATCAGTCGTAATTAGTTTTGCCATCTTCAATGCCGTAATGAACCCTCAAGAAATAGTATCTGAAGTAAATAACAAAATCGAAACAGCTCCTCTCGATTCAATTCCACCAGAAGAAAAAGATAAAACCCAAATAATTCAAGAGTCCATGCCGAAAGTATTTACCATTTTGACCGATGAAGCGCAAGGCTCCGGCTTTCTATATCAAGATGGCGGCTATATCGTAACGAATGCCCATGTTGTGGCAGGCTACACGGAAGTCATTGTCCGCAATCATGATGGGGAAGAATCACCCGCGCAAGTCATCGGCATCTCCAATCACTCAGACGTAGCCCTGTTAAAATCCGAAGAGTACGCACAAGCGTCACCTTTCCCTCTTGAAATGAAGCAATCCGTTATCGGGACAGAAGTGATTGCCATCGGTAGTCCTCAAGGCTTTGAAAATTCCGCTTCTATCGGCTACTTGACGGGGACAAATCGAGATATCGAATTCGATTTTTTCGTTTATGAGGAGCTCTATCAGGTGGATGCGCAAATTGACGAAGGAAGCAGTGGCGGCCCGCTTGTAGATGCAGCAACGGGAAAGGTGATCGGTATCAACTCGTTATTGTATACAAGCAATACCAGTTTCGGATTTTCGATTCCCTTATACAGGGTGGCTTATCTTATCAATGGATGGATTTCAAATCCAATGGATGAATCACAGGTTGCGGCTGTATTTGGTTCCTATGACGAGTTTATATACTCCGACCCATCCGCAGAGGAAGAAGATATCTACTATGATGAATACGAGGATTTCTGGAACGATTACTACGACAGCTATTCTACCGAAGACCCTAATGGCAATGAAGAAGATCCGTTCGGGACATTTGAATATGTATTTGATGAAAAATCCTTATCTGACTTCATCATCTATTTTCGCGACTACTATGAGTACGCCTTGTATTACGAGGATTTCTACTCGATACAGGATTTGCTCTTACCAGGCAGCAGTGCCTATGAGGAGCTGGAACAGTACTTCTACGATATTTCGGGTAAAAACTATCAGTATATTTTTACGGCGAATACGATTACCAATGTGGAAATCTTTGAAGACTATGCCATTGTCACAGCAAACGAAGAAGTTGATTTTTATGATACAGCCGGCAAATACACTTATTACAATCAAAACAAAGAATATACGGTCATCATAACCGAGGATGGCTATTACAAAATTACGGATATTTATACGGTTGAATAAGAAAAAGCGACCTAGTGTGTAGATGCTAGCGTCGCTTTTGTCATGAATCTAAAAAACT
>DAMDNS010000483.1:0-2510 GCA_032083605.1 Ureibacillus sp. | reverse complement strand
ATAATGCTCCTGGTCTTCACTTAATATATTGACCGAAAATTTTTTCGCTTCTTTTACCTTTTCTAAAAACTTCGCTTTATGTCCAATAGAAATCACGACAAGCTTCGGATCGAGTGATACTGACATAAAGCCATTCGCTGTCATTCCATGTGGTACGCCATCATTTTCTGTTAGTAGCACCGTTACACCTGTTGCAAACTTCCCCATTGCGTCTCGAAATGAACGATCATCCATCCTGATACCCCCTTTACGTTATTGCTTGTTAATATCATAAAATATTCAAAAAAACTTTATAATTGTTGTTTTTATTGAAAATTCAGAATAAAACAATAAAAACCGATGGATGAATTATTCAATTCATAATAATTTCCACATCTTCCAAACTCGCAATTTTTCAGTATTTTTAATTGATTTAGTAAAAATCTCCTCGTTTAATGAACATGTTTTTTTCTATGTAATGAATAAAGATTCATTACATACTTTGAAAATTTAGATTGTAAATGAAATTGCAATCTTATAGAATGTGTTCATCGGAAAGTTCTGAAAAAATTCATTTGACATTTTAAAGTGCTTCATAACGAACCGATCTTTCTGAACTAATGGAAAATCAATAAAAGCTGCGGAAGGAGGCATCGATTATTAATTGATTAAACTGTAAGCGTTAACAAATCACTAGTACAGTTGGGGAACTAAAGGGGTAGAAAAATCTATTTTCAAACTAGGGGGATGTTGTTATGCGTTGGTTAGTGTTAGCAATGGTGTTCTTATTGTCTGTTATCAATTATGCAGATAAGTCTGTTCTTGGCTTAGCTGCAGAGCCAATTATGAAGGAATTAAATCTAAATTATGATCAATTTGGTTTGGTGGGTAGTAGTTTCTTCGCGGCTTATGCAATAGGCAGTATTATTTTAGGTACCTTGACTTACCGATTTAACACAAAGTACCTGTTGATAGTGGTAGCAGTCGGATGGACAATATCATTATGTACTGCATACATGGTAGAAAGCTTCTCAGGCTTAATCATCATTCGAGTTATTTTAGGTTTCTTTGAAGGGGGGACGTACGGGCTTTGTGTAGCGCATGTTGCGAAATGGTTTACAAGTGAAACACGTGGATCGGCTTACGCTATTATGACATCTGGGACAACCGTTGGGACATATTTAGTTGCTCCAATATTAGTATTTTTAATTAGCACATATAGCTGGCATTTTGCTTTTGCAATGCTAGGTCTAAGTAGCTTGGTTTGGGCAATTATCTTCTTCTTCTTCAGAAGCCAGCCAAAAGAACCGATTCAAGAAACAGTTACATCACTTTCCTCATCACAGGAGACTCAATTCAAAGACATTCTAAAAGTTTTTCGGAATCCTTACGTAATTGCGGTATTTGCTGTACTATTTGTATCAATGTGGATTAACACATGGGTTCTAACATGGGCGCCCACTTATTTAACACAAATCGTTGGCCTTGAATCACAAACTATGAGTGTCGTGTTTGCGGGCATGGGAATTGCAGGAACAGTATTTGCCATCTTCATGGGGAAATATACGGATGTATTATTCCGTAAAAACAAAACACTTATTAAATCGTACGACAAAGTTCTGATAGCGATCTTGATTACAGGTGCTGTTGCCTATGGTATAACAACAATCGTTGAATCACCAATTTTAGCGGTTATTTTCCTTGCGATTGGCTTAATTATGAACACTTGCCTGCTTCCCCTTGGAACGACAATTCAATCGTTAATCGTACCGAAAGCTCTAATAGGCAGTGTTTCCGGTATCTCATTATCCTTTATCAGCATGGCAGGCGTTATTGGACCATATGTAACAGGGCTTTTAATAACATTAGCTGGCGACAATATTCGAGCTGGTTTTAATTCAGGTGTATTGATTGTTGTTGCTTTATACGTTCTAAGTGCCCTATTCCTGCTATTTGTTAGTAGACGAAAAGCTGCACTTGCGAAAAAAAATAACAATGTGGCAGCGCCTATGTTTGTCGAGTAAAAGGACTGATAATATAAAAACTCATCGAAATGGCATACACCATTTACGATGAGTTTTTTGTGTTCATGGTATTAGAAAACGCTTTTACGGCTTTTTTTTCCAAAGTCATTAAAATGCAGACAACAGCATAAAAATTACGAGTTTATTTTAATCAAACTGTAATTCTCCGGATAAAATGAGGGCTTGTATCACCAATAAAATATAGGCCGTTGCCGAAGCATTTTTTACCGTGATCTGCAATTGCTCTTCAATTTGTTTTATCCGATATTGGATTCCGCCAATTGATAACGATAGCTCTTCCATTGTTTCTTTTAAGTGCTGGCCGTTCATCAAATACACATAAAGCGTATGAAGCAATTCTTTTTTTCTGGGATTATTAAAATTGTACAAGTCTTTTAAGGTTTTCTTAGCCATTTCATGGAGTTGTTCCAATGTCATATTCGTGACGATATCACCTAGCATCCCTAAATCCTCGTAGTCTGTTATTAGCTTTCGATCAGGAAATCG
>DAMDNS010000482.1:0-2521 GCA_032083605.1 Ureibacillus sp. | reverse complement strand
GGAATAAAACAGGAAGACAAAGTGATTTTGTTCATGCCAAATGTTTTGGAATTTGTCGTAAGCTACTTTGCTGTACAGCGAATTGGCGGGATTGTGGTACCGGTCAATGCCAAATTTACCCTCTCGGAGGTTGAATATGTTGCCGACCATTCAGAGGCAAAAGCAATTCTCGCACACGAAGCGATTTTTGCTGCGGTTGAAAAAATTTCTTCGATTCCCCTAAAAATTAAGACAGGGCAGGCAAGAAAAGGATGGTTAAGCTACGCACAGCTTTTAACAGAAAGCGATAATACGCCAATTGACTGCCAATTAACTGAAGATGATCTTTCAACAATTCTCTATACATCAGGAACAACAGGAAAACCAAAAGGAGTTCTATTTAGCTATAGAAATATATTGACAGTTTCGCAAATGATTGCGATTGAGATGGAGGTTAAACCAGAAAGCCGCATCCTTCTAATGATGCCACTCACGCATTCAGCGCCGCTTCATTTATTTTTAATGTCAGGTATTTTAGTCGGAGCAACCTTAGTCTTAACGCCTACATTCACACCGGATTTATTGATTGACTCTGTTGAAAATGAAAAAACAACCCATTTCTTTGGAGCGCCAGTCGCTTACTTAGTAACGGCATCTCAGGAAAGACTTCAAACGGCTGACCTTTCCTCGATGAAATGGTGGGTTTATGGGGGAGCGCCCCTTTCGGAAAAGGAAATTCGCTTTATCCAGCAAGCCTTTAAAACGGATAATTTAATGTGCGTTTACGGACTAACAGAAGCGGGTCCAAGCGGAGCACTACTCTTTAATGATGAACACCAAGAAAAGGCGGGCAGTGTTGGAAAGCGGGCACCTTTTGGAACAGAGCTTCGCGTGGTCAATGAGGACGGAGAAGACGTTGCCGTTAACGAAATCGGTGAAGTAATTCTATATGGTGAAGGAAATATGGTTGGCTATTATCGAGACGAGGAAGCGACGAAAGCTGCATTTCTAGACGGTTGGGTAAGAACGGGTGATTTAGCTCGGTTTGATGAGGATGGGTTTATGTGGATTGTGGATCGCAAGAAGGACGTCATCATATCTGGTGGGGTAAATATATACCCGAAAGAAATTGAGGATCGTATGCTTCAGTTTGAAGGAATCTTTGAGGTAGCTGTCATTGGGGTTCCTCATCAGGAATGGGGCGAAACAGTAAAAGCAGTTTATGCTGCGAAAACCTCTATCAACGAGCAAAAACTAAAAGACTATTTAGTCGAGCACCTCGCAAAATATAAGGTACCGAGGCTTTACGAGCAAGTGGAAGCGTTACCACGAAATGCTTCAGGGAAAATATTAAAACAACAATTGAAGCAGCAGGTGGTGAACTAAATGAAAGTTTTACAGTCTATAAACAAGCGAGAAACAAACTTTTTTGAAAATGATGAGACTCTTCATAAAATTTTAGAGCAAATGCTCGACCCACAGTTTTTAAAATATGCCAAACGGGAGTTACAGGATTTTGGTGAACTGACTGCTGGTGAAATTGATGAACGCGCCAAGCATACCGACCGTGAAGGAGAGCCACGACTAAAACGATACAACAAATATGGAGAAGAAACCTCCGAGGTTTGGGTGAATGAAGGCTATAAGAAAACAATTCAACAATCCTATAACACGGGAATTGTAGGCTATGTTCATAAAGAAATACCTCAGTTAGGGAAAAAGGGCAATTATGTCTATAGTTTTGCACAAGGATATCTTCTCTCTCATGCGGAACCAGGATTTTATTGTCCAGTCACACTGACCATGGCAACGGCTTATTTGTTGGATCACTATGCAAGTGATGAATTAAAGGTACGCTTCCTTCCGCACGTTTGTTCAACGGGAGACGTGGAATTATTTGAAGGAGCAACCTTTTTAACAGAACGCCAAGGTGGCTCAGATGTTGGAGCAAATGTGGTTGAGGCTCGATTTGACGGAGAAAACTACCGGTTGTATGGAGAAAAATATTTCGCTTCAAATGCAGGGATGTGCGGAGTTGCAATGGTATTGGCCCGTCAGACAAACGCCCCTTCAGGTTCAAAAGGCTTAACCCTTTTCGCAGTTCCGTGGAAAAAGGAAGATGGCACAAAAAATGGATTACGCATTCGTCGATTAAAGGATAAGCTGGGTGTTCGAGCAGTGCCATCAGGAGAGGTGGAGTTTGATGGGGCTCTTGCCTATGTAGTTGGCGATCCAGGTAAAGGAATCTACTATATGCTTGAAGCTCTAAATCTATCGCGAATTTGTAATGCCGTAGCTTCTGTCGGCATCATGAGACGGGCATTTCTAGAAGCAAAGCATTATGTTTCAAATCGTGAGGCATTTGGGCGAGTATTGACGAATTACCCGATGATTCAGGATTCACTGGCCAAATTTGCAGCAAAACTACATGTGGAAGTGGCTGCAACATTTGATTTAATTCAACAATATGATGCACTTACGAATGGAAATGGCACAGAACGCGAAGCTGTTTTGAATCGCTTATATATCGCCATCATCAAGA
>DAMDNS010000481.1:0-2536 GCA_032083605.1 Ureibacillus sp. | reverse complement strand
AAACCACCAGAGAAAGGGAATCGAGAAGCGAAATAGATGCCCGTCCAAGAGGAAACCATCAGAGAAAGGGAATCGAGAAGCGATGTAGATGCCCGTCCAAGAGGAAACCACCAGAGAAAGGGAATCAAGGAGCGATGTAGACGCCCGTCCAAGAAGAAACCACCAGTGAAAGGGGATCGAGAAACGAGATAGATGCCCAAACAAAAAGAACTCCACAGTAATTGGGCATCGAGAGACAGGATTCTCGTACGTTACAATTGAAGAAACTTATCAAAATTCCAAACGACCTCACCTGCATGCATGGACAATAGAAAAAACAGCCTACAATGTAAGCTGCGCTGTTAGTTAAGAATATTGTACTAAATGCTGCTACGCAAAAGTGTTTCTAAAAATGATAGTCCTCGTCTGTGGCAGTTGGAAGTTCATGTGGTTCTATATGGACAAGCACCATACTAAAGGGATTGAATTTTTTAACGGTAGTTTCAATTTTTTCCGTAATTTGATGGCTTTGACGAACATCTAAATGTGGATTTACTGTAACAGTTACATCGATAAAGCTCACATTTCCGTGTGAACGCCCCTTTACGTCGACTAAATCAATGACACCATTAACGTTATTGATTAGGACCGACAGTGTTTCGGCTTCCTCAATATCAAAGCTATCTGTCAGTGTTTGCACTGATTCCCAGAAGATTTCGATGGCTGTTTTGATGATGATAATCGCGACCACTAATGCAGTTAGGGTATCTATGATTGGAAAGCCTATAATGGCACCGAATATCCCGATGGCTGTCCCGATACTTACAAGGGCATCTGAACGGTTATCATACGCTGCAGCTTTCACGGCAGAGCTATTGATCTGCTTTGAAAGGGACAAATTATATCGGTAGACGCCATACATTACAGCTGCACTTCCTAATGCAACATAAGCAGTTAAAGGGGAAGGTGTTTCTCGAACAGGGTTCCATAGATTCATGATTGAACTGAGAAGAACCTGTAAACCTACCATCATCATAATAAATGATGCGATTAAAGATGCAATTGTTTCAGCGCGAAGATGTCCATAAGGGTGATTGGAATCTGGCGGTCGTTGGGAAATCCGCAATCCGATTAATACGGCAACCGAGGCGATGATATCCGTTGTATTATTTAAACCATCAGCTTTTAATGCTTCTGATTGTCCAAAGTATCCAATTGTTAGTTTGATTGAACTAAGGATAAGATAGGTGCCGATTGAAAGCCATGCACCTTTTTCCCCGGCTCGTAAATTTGTATATAGCTCCACAATGTTTCCTCCCGGCAAGACTTTAGAACATGACAAAACAGAGCCGTCTCAATGGGTCCTGAGACGGCTCTGTTTTTGCTAAAATCGCTTTAGCGACTAATGCAAAACATCACGATATTATTCATTTCATAAAAAGTAATGTCCCAAAAGTTCAATGATTAAACTTTTGAGACATATTCATTTTTATTTGGTATGAAGTGTCATTCTGCTTCTTCTTCATCCGAAGCAATTGCTTCAGGTAATTTCGTTACTTCGATGTAAAGGATATGGTGGCCGTCAGATTCTTTGATTTTGAATTCGTAGCCTTCATAATCGAAGCTATCGCCTTCAACGGCATCGAATCTTTTTGTTAAGAACCATCCACCAATGGTATCCACGTCTTCATCATCAATGGTAATACCTAACATATCATTTACTTCGTCAACTAGTAATTTAGCGTCTATAATGTAGTGATTATCGCTAATCTCTTGAATTTCTGGTATTTCGTCATCATCAAATTCATCTTGAATATCACCGACAATTTCTTCGATAATATCTTCAATTGTGACTAAACCGGATGTTCCACCATATTCGTCCATTAGGATAGCCATATGAATTCGATCGTGTTGTATTTTCAATAATAAATCACTGATCGGTACAGTTTCAAAGACACGAATAATCGGCTGCATATAATCCACAACAGGCTTGTTACCGTTTGCAGGATTTTTGATATAGGCAGTAAGTAAATGCTTTAAATTCACTAAACCGATGACGTGATCTTTGTCACCATCAGTGATAGGGTATCGTGTATATTGTTCAACACCCATTACTTCAAATACTTCTTTTACTGTTAAGTCTTTTTCAAGACTCACTATTTCAGTTCGAGGTACCATAATTTCCTTCGCAGTTCGGTCAGAGAATTCGAAAATACTATTTACGTACTCGTATTCAGAATGATTGATTTCTCCGCCTTTATAACTATCGGTTAAGATAATGCGAAGTTCTTCCTCAGAATGGGCTACTTCGGATTCAGAGGCCATTTTATATCCAAATAATCCTGATAATCCACGTGCGGAACCATTTAAAGCACGGATAAACGGATACATTATCTTGTGGAATACAAGTAATGGGCCTGAAAGTCGTAAAGTAAGTTCTTCTGATTTTACAATGGCAAACGTTTTTGGTGTTAACTCTCCTACGACAACATGTAAATACGTAACAAACATAAACGCAATAATGAATGAAAGGAGTGAAGATAGAGTTGCATCTAAA
>DAMDNS010000480.1:0-2543 GCA_032083605.1 Ureibacillus sp. | reverse complement strand
TTGGCAAGGAGAAAATTGCGGTGAATTCATTCCATCACCAAGCCTTAAAAAAGGTGCCCGAAATTTTTGAGGTAACAGCAAAAGCAAGTGACGGAATTATCGAAGCCATCGAAATGAAAGACTATCCTTATTGCGTAGCCGTTCAATGGCATCCTGAGGAAATGGCAATTGCTGATGATGAACATGCAAAGAACCTGTTCAAGTCATTTGTTGATGCTTGTAAAATTAAGGTTGAAGATGAAGTGAAGATTGTTCAAGCTTAAAAATTGGGTCATAATGTTCAATATCAGCTTAAACACGTAAAGACATGAATCAGGTATAAAATAAGGTTGTCTCACAGTCTATTGACCAACGAGACAACCTTTTCTAATGAATGTTGCGATATAAGCCTACAACTTTACCTAAAATCGTTACCTGATTTACTAGGATAGGATCCATACTCGAGTTTTCAGGCTGAAGACGGAAATGGGTTTTTTCTTTAAAGAAACGTTTTACAGTTGCTTCATCATCCTCAGTCATAGCGACTACAATTTCACCGTTATTAGCAGTGTTTGTTTGTTTCACTACCACATAGTCTCCATCTAATATACCTGCTTCAATCATTGATTCTCCCATTACTTCAAGCATGAATAGATTTTCTTCGCTTGTTCCGTAAGTATCTGGTAGAGGGAAATATTCTTCAATATTTTCAATTGCAGTAATTGGTAGACCGGCTGTAACTTTCCCCACTAGAGGTACATGTACAACAGATTGCTTCTGAATTGCTGTAGCTTCTTCTTGATCTAAAATTTCGATCGCACGCGGTTTTGTCGGGTCTCGACGTATTAAGCCTTTGCTTTCCAAACGAGCTAAATGGCCATGTACAGTCGAGCTGGATGCAAGACCTACTGCTTCCCCAATTTCACGAACAGAAGGCGGATAACCTTTAGACCGAACCTCTTCTTTTATGAATGTTAAAATATCTTCCTGTCTCTTTGATATTTTTTTCAACTCTATCACCTCTTTTTGGGAATATGTATCTCTATTAGTTACATATAGTATATCAGTGAAAGAACAGAAATGCAAACATAGGTTCGAAATTGGTGTTGACAAAAACAAACGTTCGTATTAAATTAAGAACGTACATTCGTGAGAACAAATATTCGAAAAGAGGTTATAATGATGAACTGGTTACAGAAAAATTCTTATATTGTGGTGTTATTCGTTGCTTTCTTTGTGATGGGTGCATTTCTTTTGATAACTGATAATGGCGAAACAACATACGAGCAAATTGAAATTCAGCATGGCGATACTTTATGGACACTAGCAGAACAATACCGCGGGGAAATGTCGATTCAAGAGTGGATCAAGGCAGTAAAATCGGAAAATAGTCTAAATGAAGAGCATATTGTGGCAGGACATGCCCTAACAGTGCCAATCAATGCAAAAAGTATCTATGTTGCAAATTTAAAGAGTGAAGAAGAGCTTCATTCAGTAGAGGTAGCGATCAAGAATCCATGAGAAAACAAAACAAAGCAGTCATTTATACACGGGTAAGCACAGAGAAAAATACACAAGAAACATCACTGGTACGTCAAGAAGAGGAACTTCGACGGTATGCAGGTGAAATGGGGTTTCAGGTTTTAGAGATATTTCAAGACCAGCATAGTGGTTATGAGGTAGAGCGAGAGGGTCTTCTTGATATGCTGGACTTTATAAAAGAAAAAAATGTGCCAGTATTATTTGTGCAGGATGAAACACGTTTAGGACGTGGTAATGCACGAATGGCTGTCTTGCATTTGCTGCAAAAAAACGGGACAACTGTTTATTCTTTAAATAATGCTGGCCCGGTAACTTTTAATGAAATGGACACGATGTTGCTTGAGATTTTAGCCTTAGTAGAAGAATATCAGCGGAAAATTCACAATGCTAAAATTAGAAGAGGGATGAGACGCGCGGTAGATAATGGCTATCGTCCCGAACTGAATATTAAAAATCGTCATAATCATGAAGGCCGCGAACGAATTGAAGTCCCAATCGAGGAAATTGTAAATCTTCGGGATAAAGGACTGACATTTCAAGAAATTGCCTCAACCTTAAGTGGGCTGGGCTTTCAAGTAAGTAAAGCTACTGTACACCGGAGATATATAGAATATATCGAGGGGCTTGAAGGGTAAAAGTTTGTCCTTTAAAACTCGGGGTTTATTTGTACGAGGCTAGATCGTGTAAAGACCTAGCCCCATGTACAACAACCAATATTAAATTTTAACTCCAAACCTTATTATCTTTATGGATATCTTCTGTTCCTGCTTCCAAAGCAGTTCTATAGTAAAGCGATTTATGCTCAATTACTTCCATCGCTTTTTTTAATTCTTCCATCTGCGCTTCCACAGTAGCTTTTCGCTCCATGAACATATCATATCTTTGTTGCAAGGTTGAATCCCCAACTGAGCACCACTCTATAAAATTCTTAATATCCTTGATTGGCATGCCAGTAGATTTCAGGCACTGGATCACTTTTAAAAAGCTGACATCGGACTCTTTAAACAAGCGGGTTCCGCTGG
>DAMDNS010000479.1:0-2548 GCA_032083605.1 Ureibacillus sp. | reverse complement strand
CCAATTTATTTATTGCTATTAATCGGGATGATTATAGGTACCTTCCTTGGAAGTCTTGTTTCCTTCCTGCAGGTACTGATTGATCCAGTTGAATATTTGAGTTTGCAAAGCAGATTGTTTGCGAGCTTTGTAAATATAAAAGTAGAGCTGCTATATATTTCAATGGGGATTTTATTCCTTGCGTTTGCATATGGCTACCGGATTCTGAGCCAATTGGATGTCATGTCACTTGGCCGGGAAAATGCCATTAATCTCGGCATCAATTACGATCGTTTAGTATTGAATGTTTTAATCTTATCTTCGGTTCTGATTGCAACATCAACTGCATTAGTTGGACCGATTACATTCTTTGGTTTAATCATAGCCAATCTATCCTATCAATACTTGGTTACTTACAAGCACTCAGTGCACATTTTAGGCGCTGGCTTGATGAGTGTTATTGCATTAGTCGGTGGTCAGTTTATAGTCGAACATATTTTTGAAATGAATACAACATTAAGTGTCATTATTAACTTTGTCGGCGGTATTTACTTTATTTATCTATTATTAAAGGAAAGTAGGGCAGCAGGATGATTGAAATCAAAGGATTAACAAAAAGATTTGGTAACAAACCTGTTGTAGAAGACGTTTCCATTAAGATTCAACCAGGGGCTATCACTTCCTTTATCGGTCCGAATGGTGCAGGGAAATCGACACTATTATCAATGGTTAGTCGCTTATTAGATGCAGACACAGGTGAAGTATTATTAGATAAAAATAATGTAAAGGAGTGGAAGTCCGATGAATTTGCAAAAAGGGTTTCCATTTTAAAGCAAGCAAACTTTTTAAATGTACGTTTAACAATACGCGAGCTTGTTTCATTTGGACGTTATCCGTATTCAAAAGGTCGTCTAACGGCTGAAGATGAACAATTTGTAGATCAAGCGATTGACTATATGAATTTAACGGACATGCAGGAAAAGTTTTTAGATGAGCTATCTGGTGGGCAAAAACAGCGTGCTTTCATTGCAATGGTTATTGCGCAGGATACAGAGTATATTCTATTGGATGAGCCATTAAATAACTTGGATATGAAGCATTCTGTTCAAATTATGAAAATTTTGCGTAAGCTTGTTGATGAATTAGGTAAAACGGTTGTTATCGTGCTGCACGACATTAACTTTGCATCCGTCTATTCTGATTATATTGTCGCATTAAAGAATGGCCGAGTTGTTAAAGATGGAACAACAAACGAAATCATCAACTCCGATGCCTTACGGGAAATCTATGATATGAATATACCGGTACAAGAACAAAATGGGTGCCGTATATGCGTTTATTTTAATTCGCATTCGTAATGAATTAATGGTTTAGAGAAGTTTTAAAGATATAACTTTTCTAAATCATTTTTTTAACGGATAAGAAAGAAAAAAAATTCCTTATCCGCAAAAGTGCAATTATGAATTAGAGTTAGTGACTTTTCAATAAAGTTAAATAATTTCCAAAAAAAGTGTTGACCTTTAATTTCTAGATGCTATAATTTCAATTAGTTATTTGATAATGATAATCATTATCATTATATTAAATAGAGAGACAGGGGAGAAAGAAAATGAAAAATTGGAAATTACTTACGGTAATTTTGGCAAGTCTATTATTTGTTCTTGCTGCATGTGGATCTGATGATTCAACTAAAGAATCAGAAACAGATACAACTACAACAGAGGAGCAAACAGCTTCGGAAGAAACAACTGAGAATGCAGAGGGTCCTGTTTACCCAATGACTATTTCACCAACAATTGCTTCAACTGAAAGTGAAGAAGCAGGAACAATCGCATTTGAAGATGTAACATTAGAAGAAATGCCGAAGAAAATTGTAGTATTTGATTATGGTTTCTTAGATACACTTGATGCAATCGGTGTTGAAGGAATCGTTGGTGTAGCGAAAGACTCTACTTTACCAGCACACCTTTCTAAATATTCAGGTGACGAATACTCAAGCATTGGTAACTTGAAAACTCCATTACTTGAAGACATTGCAGCGTTAGAGCCAGACGTAATTTTCATCTCTGGTCGTCAGTCGGCATTCTATGAGCAATTAAAAGAAATTACTCCAAACGTAATCTTTGTTGGTACAAACCAAGACGATTACTGGAATACATTCTTGGCATCAACCGAAATTGCAGCAAAAATGTTTGGTAAAGAAGCAGAAGTACAAGAGCACATTGCCAAAATCGATTCAGCTATCGAAGAGGTTAAAGGTTTAAGTTCTCAATATGACACTTCATTAGTAACAATGTATAACGAAGGTAAATTATCAGGCTTTGCAAAGCAATCTCGTTTTGGTTATATCTATGACATCTACGGATTCACTCCGGTAACAGATGATATTGAATCATCTTCACACGGTTCTGACTTTGGATTCGAGGCAATTTTAGAGTTTAACCCACAGGTGTTATTCGTAATTGACCGTACTGCGGCAACTGGTGGTGCTTCCAATATCGAAAAAGATATGGAAAACGATATCATTAAAGAAACAGATGCATATAAAAATGGTAAAATCGTCTACTTA
>DAMDNS010000478.1:0-2558 GCA_032083605.1 Ureibacillus sp. | reverse complement strand
GTAATAATAATGGGAGAAAAAATAGTATCGGAATGGAATTAGTATTTTATTAATTTGGCTAATGTGAGAAGATGGTTTAGAATAATAAGAGAATAATATTTTCAAAAAGGAAGGAAAGTTAAATTATGACTAACGGAATTTTTAAAATACCAACACCTACAAATGAGCCAGGCAATACATATGCTCCGGGTACTAAAGAAAGAGAAACATTAAAAGCGGAATTAAACCGCCAATCAGAGATGGTAGTAGAGATCCCTGTTATTATTAACGGTCAAAATATTAAAACAGATACAGTGAAGCAAGTAGTAATGCCACACGCTCACCAACATGTGTTAGCAAACTACTCGGAAGCTGGGGAAAAGGAATTACGTGATGCTGTTGAAGCAGCTATGGCTGCGAAAGAATCATGGGCAAATATGCCATGGGAACATCGTGCAGCGATTTTCTTGAAAGCTGCTGATCTAATCTCTGGTCCATACCGTGATGTAATGAATGCTGCAACGATGCTAGGACAATCTAAAACAGCTATTCAAACGGAAATTGATGCTGCACAAGAACTAATCGATTTCTTGCGTTTCGGTGTAGATTATGCAAATCAGATTTATCAAATGCAGCCTGACAGCATGAAGAATGTATGGAATCGTTTAGATTACCGTCCATTAGATGGGTTCGTATTAGCGATTTCTCCATTCAACTTCACTGCAATCGGTGGAAACTTACCAGCAGCTCCAGCAATGATGGGGAACGTAGTTGTTTGGAAGCCTGCAACAACTTCTATTCTGGCAAACTACTACTTCATGCGCATTTTAGAGGAAGCTGGATTACCAAAAGGTGTTATCAACTTCGTACCTTCTCGTGGATCGCAAGTTTCAGAAGTCGTATTAACTGACTCTCGCATGTCTGGATTCCACTTCACTGGTTCTACAGCTACATTCCAAACAATTTGGAAAACAGTAGGAGAGAACATTGCAAACTACCAATCATATCCTCGTTTAGTTGGGGAAACGGGTGGGAAGGACTTCGTATTTGCTCACGAAACAGCACAAGCTGATAAAGTAGTTTCTAACCTTGTTCGTGGTGCATTTGAATACCAAGGTCAAAAATGTTCAGCCGCTTCACGTGCTTACATTCCACAAAGCCTGTGGGAAGAAGTAAAGAACGGTTTAGTTGAAGAAACTGCTAAGCTTAAAGTTGGAGATGTACGCGACTTCCGTAACTTCATGGGCGCAGTAATCGATAAACCAGCGTTTGATTCAATTACAAGCTATATCGACTATGCGGCAGCTTCTGAAGAGGCGGAAATTATTGCTGGTGGTACTTATGATGATTCTGTTGGCTATTTCGTTCAACCAACAATTATTGTAACAACGAATCCAAACTTCAAAACGATGACTGAAGAGATTTTTGGACCAGTGTTAACAATCTATGTATATGAAAATGAGAAATTAGAAGAAACATTAGATGCAGTTGATACAGCGTCTATGTACGCATTAACAGGTGCGATTTTTGCACAGGATCGCCAAGCAATTCTTCACTTGGAAAATCGTTTATCGGGTGCTGCTGGAAACTTCTATATCAATGACAAACCAACTGGTGCAATGATTAATCAACAACCATTCGGTGGTTCTCGTGGTTCTGGTACAAACGATAAAGCAGGTTCTGTATTTAACATGATTCGCTGGACAACTCCGCGTGTAATCAAAGAAAACTTTGCTCCAACTACTGATATTGCTTATCCATTCATGGATGAAGAATAATTATTAACATAAAGAAGAGGTTGAAGTGTTCACTTCAGCCTCTTTTTAATGCGGTTTAATGGGAATATAGGGTTTAGAAATGGTTTATTAATTCTAGATTTCTTTGATTTATTTAAGAAAGATACCTGTCCATCTCATTTCTTTTCGTTGGGAATTCTGGCCCTGATTAGGTAACTAGTGAAAGTAATATTTAACGGAGATTTTCCGGTTATAGGACGAATGAAGCTCTATTTTGGGGTGAATAAGAGGGGATTTTCCGACTATGCAAAGAAAAATCCCTCATTTCCATGTTTTTCGCATAGATAGACGGAAATTCTCCTTTTATTTAGGTTATTTTTTACTCTATTTTTTTAATAAGGGGAAATTTTCCGGCTAATTATTATATTGGGCGCTTAACCTGAACGACTATGCTTTGTGTAAATAAATGAAACTAAACAAACAGGCGCTATAGTTAACGAGCCATAGGCAGTAATTATAATCCTGATATTCAATGGTCGGTCGATTTCCTTGAAGGCCGGGCAAGTGTGTTAGGATAGGGACAACATGGAATATACAAGAGCGATTACTTTTTATGGTAAAATAGGATGGTGAAACCAATAGGGTACATGTCCTGATTTAAATGGGAGGGGAACAGCGGTATGGCCAGTATGATTATGTCGCTTGTTGTTTTAATAATTCTGTTTGTTTTGTTGTTCGATGGTCACGCTATAAGAAAACAGAATGAAGAATTAAAATCTCAAAATGAGAAAATATTAGCTGAATTAAATAATTTGAAAAATAATAAGTAATTAAAAGTAATTT
>DAMDNS010000477.1:0-2560 GCA_032083605.1 Ureibacillus sp. | reverse complement strand
AGGGGATGCACAAGTATTTGGGATTCCCGAGAGCTTTGGTGGTCCGTACTGTGGTTATTTCGCAACTACGACAAAGCTTATGCGTAAAGTGCCAGGTCGTTTAGTAGGTGAAACGGTCGATCAAGCTGGTCGTCGCGGATATGTATTAACATTACAAGCACGTGAACAGCATATCCGTCGAGAAAAAGCGACATCTAACATCTGTTCGAACCAAGCATTATTAGCACTTGCAGCTTCCGTTGCCATGACTGCTCTAGGTAAAAAAGGAGTTCAGGAAATGGCGAAGCAAAACATAGTGAAAACTCGCTATGCAAAAAATGCATTCGAAGCAGCAGGTTTCACAGTACCGTTCCAAGGTGCGCATTTTAATGAGATTGTTGTAAAAACAAACAAATCTGTATCAGAAATTAATAAACAATTAATCCAGGATGGAATTATTGGTGGTCTGGATTTAGGAACAGTCTATCCAGGGCTGGAAAACCATGCATTAATCGCTGTTACAGAATTACGAACTAAAGAAGAAATCGACGCATTAGTTGAGAAAATGGGGGCTTACAATGCATAACGAAAATCAATCACTCATTTTTGAATTATCCAAAGAGGGTCGTGTAGGTTATAGCCTGCCAGAATTAGATGTACCAGATGTGGAATTATCGGATCTTTTACCACGAGGATTTGTACGAGAGGAGGCTGCTGAATTACCGGAAGTGGCAGAATTAGATATTATGCGTCACTATACAGCTTTATCTCGTCGTAATCACGGGGTTGATTCAGGGTTCTATCCTTTGGGCTCTTGTACAATGAAATACAATCCGAAAATTAATGAAAACGTTGCACGACTTTCAGGTTTTGCCAATATTCATCCTCTGCAAGACGAAGAAACTGTACAAGGTGCAATGGAATTGCTTTATGAGCTTCAAACTTCGTTAGTAGAAATTACAGGAATGGATGAAGTAACATTACAGCCTGCAGCAGGAGCTCACGGGGAATGGACTGCATTAATGATGATTCGTGCCTTCCATGAAGCAAATGGTGAAGGTCATCGCAATAAAGTAATCGTCCCAGATTCGGCTCATGGTACGAACCCAGCCTCAGCAACAGTAGCTGGATTTGAAACAATCACTGTGAAATCAAACGAAGATGGCTTAGTGGATCTAGAGGATTTACGTCGCGTTGTTGGCGAAGATACAGCAGCATTAATGCTGACAAATCCAAACACTTTAGGCTTATTTGAAGAAAATATTTTAGAAATGGCTGAAATCATCCATGGTGTTGGCGGTAAAGTCTACTATGATGGAGCAAATCTAAATGCCGTTATGAGTAAAGCTCGTCCGGGAGATATGGGCTTTGACTGTGTCCATTTAAACCTCCATAAAACATTTACAGGTCCTCATGGTGGTGGAGGCCCTGGTTCAGGTCCAGTTGGAGTGAAAGCAGAGTTAATCCCATTCTTGCCAAAACCAGTTTTAATCAAAAAAGAAGATGGGTCGTTCCATTTCGATTATGATCGTCCACAATCAATTGGACGTGTAAAACCATATTACGGCAACTTTGGTATTAATGTTCGTGCGTATACTTATATCCGTACAATGGGTCCTGATGGCTTAAAAGCAGTTACGGAATATGCAGTGTTAAATGCGAATTATATGATGCGTCGCCTTGAGCAGTACTTTGACCTGCCATATAACCGTCATTGTAAGCATGAATTTGTACTGTCAGGCCGCCGTCAAAAGAAATTAGGGGTACGTACTCTAGATATTGCGAAACGTCTATTAGACTTTGGTTATCACCCACCAACAATCTACTTCCCGTTGAATGTTGAAGAGGGAATGATGATTGAACCAACTGAAACAGAATCGAAGGAAACATTAGATGCTTTCATTGACGTCATGATTCAAATTGCCAATGAAACGGAAGAAAACCCATCGATTGTTCAAGATGCGCCTCATACAACAGTTATTAGCCGTTTAGACGAGACTCGTGCTGCACGCACGCCAGTTCTTCGCTATACGAAAATCGAAGGATAAGTGTGAGAGCCTAGGCGTCTCCCTAGGGGGACGTCTATTTCTTTGTCGAATGAAGAAATGCTGAAACCTTCCTATACCCCATGAGTGTGAAAGGCCAATCGTCAAAAGCTGTGACTATCAGCAACACGTTTAAAATAGTTAATTGATAATTTGTATCAAAAAAATAACAACTAATCTACTAAATTTCAGTTGTTTGAAATTTTTTTAAAAGGACTGAAATAGTGTGCCTATTTAATAGGAAGAAACTCATGTTTTTTTGTTTCGGAATAGCGATTTTTTGAGTTGGATGATGGGATTGGCGAGAATAGGTTTAGGGAAAAAATAAATATTTCGAATCATTTTTAAAGGGACACCTCATAAACCAGAGATGTCCCTTTTCGTAGGCATAAGAAAAAACATCAACTCGATATTTCACGCCCGAGTTGTGTTTTTCTAAAGAGCTTATGCTTTTGATTTTACTTTTCCTGTCCAAGTTTTGAATCCACCTTGTAATTGGTGAACTTGATTATAGCCCTTTTTCTTTAAGAAAAGTG
>DAMDNS010000476.1:0-2587 GCA_032083605.1 Ureibacillus sp. | reverse complement strand
AATTGGAAATTCACTCTTATGACCGTATTGGTCTTGTGGGTGATAACGGAGCAGGAAAGAGTAGTTTACTCAAAGTACTTAATGGCGAAATTGTTTTAGCCGAAGCGACATTACAGCGTTTTGGTGATTTTGCACATATCAGCCAACTGGGCGGAATCGAAATAGAAACGGTCGAAGACCGGGCAATGTTATCTCGCCTTGGTGTTTCCAATGTACAAAACGACACAATGAGTGGCGGAGAGGAAACTCGTGCAAAAATTGCTGCCGCATTTTCCCAACAAGTACATGGCATTCTAGCGGATGAACCAACCAGCCACCTTGATCTCAATGGAATAGATCTACTTATTGGTCAACTTAAAGCATTTGATGGAGCATTACTTGTTATCAGTCATGACCGATATTTTCTTGATATGGTTGTAGACAAGATATGGGAGTTAAAAGACGGTAAAATTACGGAATATTGGGGTGGTTACTCGGATTACTTGCGTCAAAAAGAAGAAGAGCGACAACACCAAGCCGTAGAATATGAGCTGATGATGAAGGAACGGGAGCGATTAGAATCTGCTGTGCAAGAAAAACGCCAGCAAGCTAATCGATTAGACAATAAGAAAAAAGGAGAAAAATCCAAAAACTCTACCGAAAGTGCTGGACGACTTGGGCATGCAAAAATGACTGGCACCAAGCAAAGAAAACTGTATCAGGCAGCTAAGAGTATGGAAAAGCGTTTGGCTGCATTAGAAGATATTCAAGCACCAGAGTATTTGCGTTCTATTCGTTTTCGTCAAAGTTCAGCCCTAGAACTGCACAATAAGTTCCCGATTACGGCAGATGGTCTGAGCTTAAAATTTGGTAGCCGTACTATCTTTGATGACGCTAACTTTATAATACCGCTTGGCGCTAAAGTCGCTATAACTGGATCGAATGGAACAGGGAAAACGTCCTTGTTAAAAATGATATCAGAACGTGCTGATGGATTAACCATATCTCCAAAAGCTGAAATTGGCTACTTTACACAAACAGGATATAAATTTAACACGCATAAATCTGTGCTCTCCTTTATGCAGGAAGAGTGCGAGTACACAGTTGCGGAAATTCGTGCAGTATTGGCTTCAATGGGGATCGGAGCGAATGATATTCAAAAAAACTTATCCGACTTATCGGGAGGTGAAATCATCAAACTGCTTTTATCCAAAATGCTTTTAGGAAAATATAATATTTTGCTTATGGATGAACCAGGAAACTATCTTGACCTAAAAAGTATTGCCGCATTAGAAACAATGATGAAGTCCTATGCAGGAACTATTATCTTCGTATCTCATGACAAGCAATTGGTCGATAATATTGCTGACATTATCTACGAGATCAAAGACCACAAAATCATCAAGACTTTTGAGAGAGATTGTTAATGATAGCCAATCTAATCCGAACATTAATTATTGAACTCTTTAAAGGAAATTAAAAATGACAATTCAAGATATTCAATCACTTGCTGAAGCACACGGCTTGTTGCTTACGGACAAAATGAATTTCAATGAAATGGGCATTGATTTTAAGGTCGTTTTTGCTCTTGATACAAAGGGGCAACAATGGTTGCTGCGTATTCCTCGTCGTGATGGCATGAGGGAACAAATCAAGAAAGAAAAACGCATTTTAGAATTGGTAAAAAAACATCTTTCTGTAGAGGTTCCTGATTGGAGAATTTCATCTACAGAATTAGTGGCTTATCCCATACTTAAAGATAATCCTGTTTTAAATTTGGATGCTGAAACCTATGAAATAATTTGGAATATGGACAAAGATAGCCCGAAATACATAACATCTTTGGCAAAAACCTTATTTGAAATCCATAGTATTCCTGAAAAAGAAGTTCGGGAAAATGATTTGAAAATTATGAAACCTTCAGATTTAAGACCTGAAATAGCAAACAATTTGCAGTTAGTAAAATCTGAAATTGGTATAAGTGAGCAATTGGAAACCCGCTACAGAAAATGGTTGGATAATGATGTTCTATGGGCAGATTTCACCCAATTTATACATGGCGATTTATATGCTGGGCATGTACTAGCTTCAAAGGATGGAGCTGTTTCAGGCGTTATTGATTGGTCAACAGCCCATATAGATGACCCAGCGATTGATTTTGCTGGGCATGTAACTTTGTTTGGAGAAGAAAGCCTCAAAACTCTAATCATCGAGTATGAAAAACTAGGGGGTAAAGTTTGGAATAAACTATATGAACAGACTTTAGAAAGAGCAGCGGCCTCTCCTTTGATGTATGGTTTATTTGCCTTAGAAACTCAAAATGAAAGCCTTATCGTTGGAGCAAAAGCTCAGTTGGGAGTTATATAATTTAAAAATATGATTGCTGAGAACTGCCTTGTTTTGAAACTTGGTTGGCTTTAATTAGTTTTTAGTATTCTTTATAGAAAATGCCTCGATCAAGGGGCATTTCTAACAATCATTTAACATAAAATTTCTTATGTGAAGTAACCTGAATGCAGCGGTGCCCCATTGGGGGCGCGTTGAGATAAGCCTCTTTTAGATAACTTTAGCAACTCGATAGACAGTTGCAACTCCACAATTCACTGCT
>DAMDNS010000475.1:0-2591 GCA_032083605.1 Ureibacillus sp. | reverse complement strand
AGAGCTAAGCCAGCTGCAAATGGGCGTTTATAAAAAATTAAAATCAGCAAAAAAAATATATGTTCGAACAATGGACCATCCGGTTATAAGTGAGCTGCAGGAGGAAGGGATTCTATTTGAAAGCTTCGATGCAGTATACGAGAAACATGGTACATTCCAGCCAGTTTATGAAGAAATTACAGCAAAGCTGATTGAAGCAGTACAATTAGAACCGATTATGTACGCTGTTCCGGGTCATCCATTAGTAGCTGAGCAAACAGTCCAGCTCTTAATTGAAGCGGAAAGAGAAGGGGAAATTCACCTGAAAATCGAAGGGGGCCAAAGCTTTTTAGACCCAATTTTTGGAGCACTTAAGGTTGATCCAATCGATGGCTTTCAATTGCTGGATGGTACCAGTTTTTCAATCCATGATGTCAATATGCGCGGGCATGTACTGATTGCCCAAGTATATGATGCATTTAGTGCATCGGAGGTTAAGCTGTCATTAATGGAAAAGTACCGAGATGATTACCCAGTTACCATTGTAACAGCAGCAGGCTCTTCATTGGAAAGCTTAACAACAGTTCCTTTATATGAGCTGGACCAATCAGTGGAAATCAATAATTTAACAACAATCTATGTACCGCCAGTAGAGGATGATTTGGACGCCCTTCGAGATTGGACTACATTTAGAAGAATCATCGCAACTCTGCGCGGTCCGAATGGCTGCCCATGGGATCAAAAGCAAACGCATGAAAGCCTGAAAAAATATTTACTGGAAGAGGCCCACGAATTTTTGGCTGCCATCGACGAAGAAGATGATTTTGGTATGGTAGAAGAGCTGGGAGATGTTCTTCTTCAGGTCTTCCTGCACGCTCAAATCGGGGAAGATAACGGCTACTTTAACTTAGAAGAAGTTTTGGAATCGATCAGTGAAAAAATGATTCGACGGCATCCACATATTTTTGGCGATGTGTCGGTTGAAGATGCAGATGAAGTAGTGAAGAATTGGGAAGAGATTAAAAAACAAGAAAAAGGTGAACAGACCGGCTCCCTGCTAAAAGGAGAGTACCGAGCAGCTTCATCGCTTCAAACTTCCTTTAATTATCAAAAGAAGGCAGCATCGGTAGGTTTTGATTGGCCTAACGAAGAGGGTGCATGGGATAAATTTTTAGAGGAATGGAACGAATTTAAAGAAGAAGTAACCAAGGGGAATTCAACATCTCGCCTGGATGAATTTGGCGATGTTTTATTTACTCTAGTGAATATTGCGCGATTCTATAAAATCTCTCCAGAGGAAGCGATGATTCATGCCAATGAAAAATTTGCTCGAAGATTCCATTTTGTTGAGCAAAAGGTGATGGAGAGCGGCCGTCCTTTTAGTGACTTTACTTTGGAGCAATTAGATGCATTTTGGAATGAAGCAAAAGTATTAGAAAAAAAGGAGAAATAACGCATGCGAATCGATAAATTCCTAAAAGTTTCAAGACTGATTAAACGACGTACCTTGGCAAAGGAAGTAGCGGACCAAGGACGAATCACGATAAACGGGAAAGTGGCAAAGGCTGGATCTGCGGTAAAGGCAGGCGATGAATTGGCAATCCGTTTTGGCCAAAAGGTTGTAACTGCACGTGTAGAAGATTTAAGAGAGAATGTACGCAAGGAAGAAGCCATGAAAATGTTTACAATTCTTAAAGAGGAAAAGCTTGATAAAATAGAACCTCAATTTATTGATGATGATGAATAGAGATAGAAATTCTTAACTGAAATTAAATTACGAGAATAAAAATATTAATTTTCTAAAGCATGATAACAAAATTGTTGTCATGCTTCTTTTAGTTTCTGCATAAAGTGAACAGAACAAACACAAACAAGCGAAGGAGGAACGATATGACGCTACATCAAGAAAGTAATCGTTACACTATGACATCTGGCGACCATCTTGTGACAGTGCGTAATCGAAAAAGAATGGACATGACTTCTGTAAAGGAAATTGAGCGTTTTGACCAAGAAGAGTTCTATATCCGAACAGCTCAAGGTCATTTACTAATCCGCGGTGAGGAATTGCGCATTGTCCACTTAGACGTCGATAAAGGGTTGTTGACTTTGGAAGGAAACGTAAAACTTGTACAATACGATGATGAAGATTCAGGGTTATCAAAAGGCTTCCTCCATAAATTATTTGGATGACCATAAATGAACAGGTTGTAAGTATATTGATCATGGCGCTTAGTGGGCTGCTAGTTGGTGCAATTGTTGATTGTACGCGCTATTCACTAAGCGCTTTAAGTCAAAAATCAATCTTAAGAAGAATGGGATATGGAGTAGAGCTTATTGTTTGGGCACTTTTAGGTGCCCTGACATTTTATATTTTATTTACCATTAAGGGTGGAGAATGGCGTTTAGTAGACCCATTGGCACAAATTCTAGGGATCTTTTTTTATGAATCTGTGTTTCAACCGTACTTCCGTTTTATTGGACGAGTATTTATTTTCCTTATAATTAAGCCTATTATCGCAATCATTAAAATGATTAAAAATCTCATTATAGGTACTATTAAGCTAGTCATTCGTATTATTTTGATTATATTACTACCATTTTACAAGATATAT
>DAMDNS010000474.1:0-2596 GCA_032083605.1 Ureibacillus sp. | reverse complement strand
ACACCAGATGCTATTGAAAAAGCGATAAATGCTGCCTTGCCTTATAGAAAACCAGGCAATAAGTTGATTTTCCTGATTGGTACAGGTGGTAATCGCGACAAATCAAAACGACCTGCGATGGCAAAAGAGGCTTCTCGAGCTGATTATGTTGTCCTAACAACAGATGATCCTCGTTACGAAGAATATGATAGTATTACAGGGGATTTAGCTAAAGGAATGCAGCATGAAAATTATGCATGTATTGGCGACAGAGCTGAAGCAGTACGCCACGCAGTTTCCATTGCGATTCCGGGAGATATCATCATCTTTGCAGGTAAAGGTCATGAAGATTACCAAATCATAGAGAATACAAAATATCCACATAGCGATGCGGAAATTGCCATTGAGGCTGGCCGTTTAAAATTCGTTTAAATTTTAAGGTAGTTGTTTTTGTACTAGGCTGTTCCGTAAGCGCTTGGCTTATTGAACAGCCATTAAAGTTTAAGCACTAATATCCTGTATAATTTGGATATTTTATAGAATTTGTTCGCAGTATAGATAGTAAGTAAACGGAAAAAGGTTGTATAAGTAGAGGTTAATCTTTTATTATTATACTGCTATGTACTTTTAAGAATTCGTAATTTAGGAAAATAGCGAGGCTCTTCACTTGGGCAGTGCTGATTTTCTATTAGCAAGGGTATATAAAAAGGAGAACAAGAATGACTTCAAAATTAGAACAAGATATATTATCACGTCGTACCTTTGCCATTATCTCTCACCCGGATGCTGGTAAAACGACGATTACAGAAAAACTATTATTATTCGGTGGTGCCATTCGTGATGCTGGTACAGTTAAAGGGAAAAAGTCAGGAAAATTTGCAACATCTGACTGGATGGAAATCGAAAAGCAACGTGGGATTTCTGTAACCTCTTCTGTGATGCAATTTGACTATCTTGGGAAACGAGTGAATATCCTGGATACACCTGGTCACCAAGATTTCTCGGAAGATACGTACCGAACTTTAATGGCAGTAGACAGCGCAGTAATGGTGGTCGATGCTGCCAAGGGAATTGAGGCACAAACGTTAAAGCTATTTAAGGTTTGTCGTCTTCGCGGAATTCCAATTTTTACTTTTATCAATAAGTTGGACCGCCAAGGGAAAGAACCTCTTGAGTTAATCGAAGAATTAGAAGAAGTTTTAGGCATCAATGCATATCCAATGAACTGGCCAATCGGGATGGGGAAAGAGTTTTTAGGAATTTATGATCGCTACAACAAACGTATCGAACAATTCCGAACAGAAGATTCAGAACGCTTCTTGCCGATTGATGAGGATGGCGAGCTAGCGGTCGATCATCCAATGAAGGTGACTTCTTATTATTCACAAGCAATGGATGATATCATGCTTTTAAATGAAGCAGGAAATGATTTTTCTGAGGACAAAATTCGTAGAGGTGAACTAACTCCTGTATTCTTTGGTTCAGCTTTGACAAACTTTGGTGTGCAAACATTCCTGGAAACATATTTACAATTTGCACCTGCTCCTCAGCCTCGTATTACTGAGGATGAGCAGTTTATAGATCCGGTTGACTATAGCGATCTTTCAGGTTTCATCTTTAAAATTCAAGCAAACATGAACCCAGCTCACCGTGACAGAATTGCCTTTGTTCGTATTGTGTCAGGAAAATTTGAGCGTGGCATGAATGTTACGCTTTCACGTACAAATAAAAGTTTTAAAGTAACGCAATCCACACAATTCTTGGCAGATGATCGAGAAACGGTGGATGAGGCAGTTGCGGGAGATATTATCGGACTTTATGACACGGGTACTTATCAAATTGGAGATACCATTGTTGGTGGAAAGAAAACCTTCCAATTCGAAAAGCTGCCTCAATTTACTCCGGAGCTTTTTGTTCGTGTAACAGCTAAAAACGTTATGAAATCCAAGCAATTCCATAAAGGGATTCTGCAATTGGTGCAAGAAGGCGCAATCCAATATTATAAAACCCTTCACACAGAAGAAGTTATTCTTGGGGCTGTTGGGCAATTACAATTTGAAGTATTCGAGCACCGTATGAAAAATGAATACAACGTGGAAGTTCAGATGCAGCCGGTTGGTTCAAAAATCGCTCGTTGGATCGAAAATGAGGAAGATGTAAAAGAATCGATGCACTCAACTCGCTCAATGCTTGTAAAAGACCGCTTTGATAATTTGGTCTTCCTATTCGAAAATGAATTTGCAATGCGCTGGTTCTCAGAGAAAAACGAAGACATCAAACTGTATAGCCTATTATAAGCAAGTTGAGAAGAACGTCATATTGAATATGGCGTTCTTTTTTTGAGTTTGAATAGTTGATGCCGATGAAGTGAGATAGTTCGTGGGAATTCTTGGAGGAAGTGTCATGGTAAAGTGAAGCGTGACAGTACGAGGAAAATTTTGGTGAAAGTGTCACGAAAGCGGCTAAGTCGTGACAAACCGAAGCCATTCCGAAGTGAAAGTGTCACGAAAGCGGCTCAAAGGTGACAAACCGAAGCCAATCCGAAGTCAAAGTGACACGAAAGCGGCTCAATCGTGATACACCACTGCAAATCCCATGCGAAAATGCCCCGCCCCAG
>DAMDNS010000473.1:0-2599 GCA_032083605.1 Ureibacillus sp. | reverse complement strand
CTTCCTCGACTAGCGCATCGGCTACAGCAAATGGATCTTCGTGAGGTGGCAAGAAGACGCGACCATGTAAGTTAATAACCGATAAAGTCACACCATTTTTCGAGATTTGAACCATCCCTTTACCAGGTGCTTCCTCCGAAAAGTTGGCTGGGCGAATTAGATAATCCGCATCATCGATAAACTCAAAGATATCTTTGTTATCCCACGTGTGGTTACCCAATGTAATAACGTCCACACCGACTTGCAACAATTGTTGGTAAATTTTTTGCGTAATTCCGCGCCCGGCTGCAGCGTTTTCGCCATTGGCAATGACCACATCAGCAGCATATTTTTTCTTTAAACGGGGTAGATATTTCTCAACCGCTTCACGGCCAATCGAACCGACAATATCACCAATAAATATTACTTTCATCCATCAATCACTCTTTCTAACAATAACAGTCCATTAATTGTAACACTTAGCACAGTATTCGGCAAAAGAACTCTTAAAATAACACGGGCCAATTCGCACGAAGTGAAGCAAATCTCCGGTAACCATGCGCTCTCGGAAAATAATAAAATCACTAGAGCGCCTTCCGCATCTAGTGATTCAAGATTTCAATGCACGTGCAATTAGATTAATCCAGCCAAATATCCCCATCCATAAAGGAATCGACAGTAAGAAAGCTATAAAAATGCCTTTAAAAAAATTTCCTTCCTCTTCCACAAGCTTCAAATCCTTTTTTCACTAATCTTTTCCATTGTGAAAAAGGATTATTCACTCAATTAAATACAACATTCGTGAGTAGGTTAACTCTCCCACTCCTTACATTAAGATGATTTCATCCCGGAATAGTTTCCCTCAATATCTAGGATGTTGATGCCATTTCCAGGCACTCTCGATAATCTGCTCTAAATTTCTTTCTGCTTTCCAGCCAAGCTCAGCTTCTATCTTTTTAGAAGAAGCCACTAATCTAGCCGGATCTCCGCTGCGTCTTTCGCTTAGTGCTACATTTGCTTTTCTGCCTGTTATATTTTCGCATGCCTGAATGACTTCTTTCACGGAATAGCCCCGGCCATTTCCTAAGTTATAGGTTGCCCGTGTATTCGTACCTTCCAATAGGGATTCCAGTGCCAAAATATGGGCTTCCGCTATGTCTGTTACATGGATATAATCTCGTATACAGGTACCGTCGGGTGTATTGTAATCATCCCCAAAAACAGATACATTTCCTCTTAGGCCAGCTAAATGCTGCAACACGATTGGAATTAGATGTGTTTCCGGATCATGACTTTCCCCGATTTCCCCTGTTTCATAAGCACCTGTTGCATTAAAATATCTTAAGGTCACATAGCGGAGGTCATAGGCTTGACTATAGTCTTCCAAAATTTGTTCAACCATCAGCTTTGACCTGCCATAGGGATTAATCGGATTGGGGATCGCTTCTTCAACGATAAATTCTTCATTAGCTTTCCCATAGACAGCCGCAGTTGAAGAGAATATAAAGTTTTTGATATGATGATCCAGCATTCGATTTAATAGTTTAATAGTGGACCCTATATTATTTAAGTAATATTTTTCTGGATTTATAATCGACTCGCCAACTAAGCTATTTGCTGCAAAATGAACGACGGCACTGATGGGGTAGGTTGAAAAGATTGAATCGAGCAACTCTACATCATTTAAATCACCATAAACAAAAACGGCTCTATGGTCTACAGCTTGCCGATGACCGGTAGAAAGGTTATCGAATACTATTACTCGTTCTGTTTTCACCAGTTCTTTTACAAAATGGCTCCCAATGTAACCAGCTCCGCCAACTACTAATATCAATGATCCAGAATCCCCTTTCGATAAGGGTATGATTTTCCCTCTGATTCAAGCAACCTCATAACAGCATCCACTACGTGTAGATATAGTCTTCAATCTCTTCCCATGTGATAAATACACGAACAATATCCTCTTCAATCAATTCTGTACCTGTTTGAATTTCAATCATTTCCAGATCAGTCACAGCTTTCAGACCGTGTTTATCGCCCACGCTGATTTTTACAACATCCCCTGGCCGCAAAACCATGATTTGATCATTATGAACGAAGATTCCTTCGCCTTTTATGATGGTCCAGATTTCACTTCGCTTGGCGTGATATTGGTAGCTAAGATTTTGTCCGGCTTTTACACCGATCCGTTTGGTAAGCACTTCTTGCCCATCTTTTGTTGTGGTGTAATCTATTACACGGTACCAGCCCCATCGCCTTTCCTCATACATCGGGCGATTATTCATCTCCTTGTTGACCTCTTTGATGCGGGAACTGGATTCTTTGTCAGTTACTAAAATCCCGTCAGGACTAGCTGCTACTACCACATTGGAAACCCCCAGAATCGTAATCGGGATATCTAATTCATTGATTAAATGGGTATTGATAGAATCCTCAGTAATAATGCCTGCACCCATATGGTTGGTTTTCATTTCTTCCGTTAGGGTATTCCAGGTACCCAGATCCTTCCAATATCCATCGTAGACCAACGCTGAAATCTTCTCTGTCTTCTCCACAACCTCATAGTCAAAGCTGATTTTCGGAAGTTTTTCATACAGCTTGGCGAGTTCACTATATTCCG
>DAMDNS010000472.1:0-2605 GCA_032083605.1 Ureibacillus sp. | reverse complement strand
TGGGATGGGTTGGGATGGGTTGGGATGGGTTGGGATGGGCTCAGAATCTGGACAGATTGTGACACTTCATCAGTTCTTCCTGCTCGTTTTGTCACTATTCACCTACTTTTGTGACACTTCATCGGTTCCACCTGCTCGTTTTGTCACTATTCACCTACTTTTGTGACACTTCATCGGTTTCACCTGCTCGTTTTGTCACTGTTCACCTTTGTTTGTGACACTCCATCGCTTCTCCCTGCTCGTTTTGTCACTATTCACCTACTTTTGTGACACTCCAACGGTTTCACCTGCTCGTTTTGTCACTATTCACCTTTGTTTGTGACACTCCACCGCTTCTCCCTGCTCGTTTTGTCACTGTTCACCTTTGTTTGTGACACTTCATCGGTTCCACCTGCTCGTTTTGTCACTATTCACCTTTGTTTGTGACACTCCATGGCTTCTGACTCTCTGATTTGTCACATCATTCGCTGAATTGGCTTGAATCGAGATGCTGGCCACTGCGTTTCATTCTACAACAAAGCACTTTTTAATTATCCCCCTTTTGATCAATCCAATGGCGAGCATCATCATTGATAGGTGTTTATTCTATCTGACTATCTTTCACTGAAAGTCCCCTTAATGGATATTTCTCATGCTGTAAGCAATACAAAAAAGATAGGAGCAAAGTACTCCTACCTTTTCTACGTTTACTATTTCACATTCTATTACGCAGTAACTGCATCTAACGCTTTCACAATTTTCTTCGTTAAGTCAACTACACGAGCAGAGTAGCCCCACTCATTGTCATACCAAGCAAGGACTTTCACTTTACGAGAACCCATTACCATTGTTAACTGACCGTCAATTGTTGAAGAATAAGTTGTTGTATTGTAGTCAGTTGAAACTAATGGTTCCATTGTGAAGTTTAAAATTCCTTTTAACGGGCCTTCAGCTGCAGCAGCTTTGAATGCTTCGTTCACTTCTTCAATAGTTACATCTTTTTGTAAATCCACTACAAGGTCAACAAGTGACACGTTTGAAGTTGGAACACGTAAAGCCATTCCGTGTAATTTCCCTTTTAACTCAGGCAGTACAAGCGATAATGCTTTTGCGGCACCTGTTGAAGTTGGGATGATGCTTTCTGCACATGCACGAGCACGACGTAAATCTTTATGTGGATTGTCTAGATTCTTTTGATCATTTGTATATGCATGAACCGTTGTCATTAATCCATTTTCAATACCAAATTTATCATTCAACACTTTTGCTACAGGAGCTAGGCAGTTTGTTGTACAAGAAGCATTCGAAATCACATCATGTTGGTCAATATCCAACAACTCATCATTAACACCCATAACAAGCGTAATATCTTCATTTTTACCTGGAGCAGTTAAAATAACTTTCTTTGCACCAGCTTCTAAGTGCATTGCTGCTTTATCTCGATCATTAAATTTACCTGTTGCTTCGATTACCACATCTACACCTAATTGTTTCCATGGTAATTGCAGTGGATCACGTTCACTGATTAATTGAACTCGTTTGCCATTTACAATTAAAGCATTTTCTTCTGCTTCAACCGTTCCTTCAAAACGACCATGATTTGTGTCATACTTAATTAAATGTGCTAACGTTTCTGATGGATAACTTGCATTAATCGCAACAATATTTAATTCCTCTTGAAGAATTGCTTGGCGGAAAACCATGCGTCCGATACGGCCAAACCCATTAATAGCAATAGAAACTGTCATTATTTAAAAATCCTCCTGTATATGCGGTTAGTATTATTTAATATATCTCTTGTAATTAGTATAACACATTAATCTAAAAGGTGAACACATTTTATCCAAAATAAAGAAGTTTCTATATTCTGAAAAGTCACTGGTTACTTTAAATCCATAAGCCTAAATCACTGCCATACCTAATATAACGGTAGTTATAGTTTTTCCTACCCATTCTTAAATATTCTGAAACAAGAAAAAGGCCGACTTAAATAAGTCGACCAATTGTATAGCATATTTGGTTAAATAAACCGAAATTCGCTCAAATATGACATAATTTTAAATAACATTCCATTTTCGGAGTATGTCTTCTAACTGTTTAGCCGTTTCTTCAATCGAGCCATTATTATTAACAACTGCATCTGCACCCTGTTCCTTCACAGAAAGTGGGAGCTGGGAGGCAATACGAGCTTTCGCCTCTTCTTCAGTTAGTGCATTTCTCTCCATTAAACGGCTTAACTGTGTTTCTTCTGATACAGAAACCACTAATATTTTCTCCACAAAGTGCTGCAGCTTACTTTCAAATAATAACGGAATATCCATTATAACTGTTTGAGCGCCATTTTCGAGATGCTCATCACGCTGGCGCAGCATTTCTTGACGGATTGCTGGATGGATAATGCTGTTTAACTGTTTTCTTTTTTCTTCATCATGAAAAATAATGGAACCGATTATTTGCCGGTTCATGGCACCATCTTCTGCTAAAGCTTCCTCACCAAATGCCTCTACAATTTTCTGTAAAGTTGGTGAGCCTGGCTCTACAACAAGTCTTGCCACTACGTCTGCGTCGACAATAGGAAGACCATATTCCTTCAACATCCCGGCAACCGTACTTTTACCGCTTGCAA
>DAMDNS010000471.1:0-2613 GCA_032083605.1 Ureibacillus sp. | reverse complement strand
AAGGGCTATCCTAAAATGCAACGGCTCCTTTGCCAAATTACATTTTAGGATCAGCCCTGTTTTAATTCCTAAATTCATCTCGAAGTAAAGAATAGAGATAATGGTCTTCCCAGCTTCCATTAATATACAAAAGCTCTCGCAATAATCCCTCCCGAACAAATTGAGCATTTTCCAGCACTTTGATGGACCCCTCATTCTTAGGTGATACATAGGCTTCAATCCGATGCAATTTCACATGGCGGAAAGCAAATTTTACAACCTCTCTTACAGCTTCTGTAGCAATACCTTTGCGAGTGTACTGTTCATCGATGGAATAGCCAATGAATGCACTATTGTAAGGAAGTCTTTTAATGGCATATAAAGAGATATGGCCAATTAACACATTGCTTCCTTTAGGATAGATACCAAAAGAGAACTCTCGATTTGCCCGAAGCAAATGAAGACTCTCTAAGATTTTTTTAAATTGTGCTTCCTCTGTGTAGAAATCTTCTTCATGAAGCGGCTCATGGATAGCCCAGAAATACTTATTTCTTTTCATGAGGTCGGCCAAACTTTTAGCATCGGATTCTACAAAGGTGCGTAATAATAAACGATCCCCCTCAATTTTTACCAACCTATCACCCTTTTTATGTAATAAATTCAAAAACTTTTTTACAATCATCCAAAGTACCTCGATGCCTTTCTTGAAGATTTTTACACTTACCTATTTTCCATTATTTTGCACATCATCTATTTCTTTATTCAAGTTGTTTTGAATATATTCCTTCTTTTTCATTTAAAAATAGGTAATTGTTAATCCCTTTTGTTCAGCAATTCTCTTTACATGGCTAAGTGTTTCCCTTAATACATTTATGCGGGCATAGTGCTTATTATTTCCGGGAACTAATATCCAGGGGGCATTAATGGAATCGGTTTTTTCAAACATTTCATTTGCACACTCCACATAGTCGTCAAACCTTTCACGGTTGCGCCAATCTTCATCAGTCAACTTCCATGCCTTCATGGGATTATTTTGTCGCTCCTGGAAACGGCTTAATTGTTCGTCTTTATCTACATGAATCCAGAATTTAATAACAATATATGCTTCATCTGTAAGAGTTTTTTCAAAAGCGTTTATTTCATTATATGCTCGATTCCACTCCTGTCTGCTGGCGAACCCCTCAATTCTCTCCACTAATACTCTTCCATACCAGGAACGATCAAAAATCCCGATTTGACCATGCTGAGGCAGCTTGCGCCAAAACCGATGTAAGTAATGGTATCTTTTTTCATGTGCTTGCGGAGCTGAAATTGGGTGCACGAGAACGCCACGAGGGTCAAGGGCTTGAGTTAGTCTTTTTATTGCGCCACCCTTACCAGCAGCATCCATTCCTTCAAAGGCCAATATAAGCCCTATATTATTCTTATAAAGAAACTGTTGGATATTGAGCATTTCATATTGAAGTTTTTCTAGTTCTTTTTTGTATTCTTTTTTGTCAAATGCTAAATCTAAGTTGAGGTCTTCTAGCTTTTTCATTGGGAACACTCCTACTATTCTTTACTTTATATTGTACAAGAAGATGTATGTTATTGGAAAATGTTGTTCAAAGCTTTGTTAATGTATATAATTTTATAGAAGGGAGAGGAATGAATGGGTCGACTAATTTTATTATTTACCTCTGTCATTGTAGTCACACTCTTTACCATTAATGCATTTTGGCTACAATTATATGGGCATTCCACTATTGATATCATAAATAGATTGCCGCTATTATTTGCACCAACAAATTATGTTTACTACATATGGTTTATTGTTTTCATACTTCTTTTCCTTTGGATTTATAACTATATCAAATTACGTCGGACTGATCTCTTTATTACGAATTTACAAACGATGCTCTTCATGGTCGCTATAATTCTTCAGATTGCCTCTCTTTTGAGCTGGCACAGTGAGTACTTTGTCTTATCAACCGTGATTTTATTGATACAAGTTGTTGCGTTATTTGGACTTTATTATACTTATCCATTGAAAAAGGAATTGTTTACTTTAAGGCTGCCGATTTCTCTTTACTTCAGCTGGTCAACTTTCCTGCTGATTTTACAATGCTCTTATCTTTTAGTAGATCTTCAATGGCCAGGGTTCGGCATAAGCTATGCACTTTGGGCAGTCATTGTCATGACGTTTGGAACAGCTATTGCCCTGCACCTAAGATACCATCATTATGATATCATTTTCCCGATAGGATTTATCTGGTGCTATATAGGAATTGCGATTCAAAACGGATTTGATGAATTGCTGGTTTCTACCGCTGCATTGTTCTTAGCGGGCGTCATGATTGTTGGTGTGTTCCTTATTAAAAAGACATATACCCCTCAAAATTAGAGGAGTATATGTCTTTTTTGCAATTAAGGTCTAGCCGTACACATGCATTAGCTCAAGTGCCGTCGCTGCTATTTAGTCTTCAAGTTGCGTAATAAGAATTGGTTTGTCTTTTGTTACAATAATCGTATGTTCAATTTGTGCAACAAGGGATTTATCCGGCGTGATAAAAGTCCAGCCATCGCCAGCTTCAACAATATGTTCTGCTTTTTCGGAAATGAATGGTTCTACTGCTAACACCATTCCTTCTTTCA
>DAMDNS010000470.1:0-2616 GCA_032083605.1 Ureibacillus sp. | reverse complement strand
ATGCAGCATGGAATTACTACCAAACTACGGATACTCCGGAAAATGAAGAGTTTGTAGCAAACTATAAAGAAAAATACGGCGATGATCGTGTAACAGGAGATCCGATTGAAGCTGCATATAATGCGGTTTATTTATGGGCTGCAGCAGTTGAAAAGGCAGGATCATTTGAGGTTGATAAAGTAAAAGAAGCCTCGGATGGAATTGAGTTTAATGCTCCTGGTGGCGTAGTAAAAATCGATGGAGAATCTCAGCATCTATATAAAACAGTTCGTATTGGTGAAGTGCAGGCGGATGGACAATTTAAAGAGGTTTGGAATTCTGGCGAGCCAGTTCAACCAGATCCATATTTAAAATCCTACGACTGGGCAAGTGGGATAGGTCAGTAGCAATATGCAAGAGATTTTAGTCCGTTCGTTCAATTCTATATTACTAGAATAATAGATTGAACGGGCGGATTTACTTATTTTAAAAGAGGGGGGAAGAAGATGGCTATTATCATGTCGCAGCTATTTAATGGTATTAGTCTAGGCTCAATTTTATTATTGATTGCTTTAGGGCTAGCGATTACATTCGGTCAAATGAATATTATTAACATGGCACATGGTGAATTTATAATGATTGGTGCATATACCACTTATGTTCTTCAGCAAGCATTCGTACAATATCTTCCTCAAGCCGCTTTTGGCTATTATTTTATCCTGGCTATACCGATTTCCTTTATTATTGCTGCAATCATAGGGCTATTAATGGAAAAGAGCATCGTAAGGTTTTTATACCACCGTCCTCTTGACAGCTTGCTGGCAACGTGGGGAGTTAGCTTAATCCTTCAACAGGCTGCTAGAACAATCTTTGGTGCACCAAATGTAGCGGTCGTTTCGCCGGAATGGTTAAATGGTGGTCTCACTTTGGCAGGAATCACTTTCCCTTATAAGCGTTTGTTCATTATTGCATTAGTAGCAATCAGTTTAATTTTCTTATCAATCTATCTATATAAAACTTCATCAGGCAGACGCATGAAGGCTGTTACCTTAAATCGTGATATGGCTGCTTGTCTAGGAGTTTCTACTAGAAGAGTAGATAGTTTAACCTTTGCCTTAGGAAGCGGCTTTGCGGGTATTGCCGGCTGTTCTTTGACATTGCTTGGATCGATTGGTCCTACTCTTGGTACGGCTTATATTGTCGATGCGTTTATGATAGTCGTTTTAGGTGGGGTTGGAAAGTTGAAAGGAACAATCTTTGCAGCAATATTGCTGGGGATTTTAAGTACGTTTGTTGAGTTGTCAACAAGTGCAACGATTGCCAAAGTTGTTGTGTTTGCGTTTATTATCCTATTCTTGCAATGGAAACCAACTGGATTTGTCGGTACAAAAGTAAGAGCGCTAGATTAATGGAGGTGATGCATGTGTTGAAGAAATATAGACAGGGTGCCTATTATGGAGTGTTTTTCATAATTTTACTGTTGGCGCCGCTCTTTTTAACAGATTTTCGCATGGGCTTGCTAGCTAAATTTTTATGCTATGCCATTATTGCTGTTGGTATATGTCTAATTTGGGGATACACAGGTATTTTAAGCTTAGGTCATGGTGTGTTTTTTGGATTGGGTGCTTACTGTATGGCGATGTATCTAAAGCTTGAGTCTTCACCAAGCGGAATTCCCGACTTTATGGAGTGGAATGGAATCACTGAGCTGCCGTTTATATGGACGTTGTTTAAAAATCCTATCATCGCTATTATTGCTGCGGTTGTCGTTCCATTTGTCATCGCATTTATCATTGGCTACTTTACATTTAAAAATCGTATTAAGGGCGTTTTCTTCTCGATTATTTCACAGGCCGTTGTAGTAGTAGCCGTTACATTATTTATCGGGATGCAGCATATTACAGGTGGAACAAGCGGGCTGACTAACTTTTTCACAGTTTTCAATGTGCCTCTAGCTGACCCGAATACGAAAAGCTTCCTTTACTATTTAACGGTCGTCCTGTTGGCAATCGTAATGTGCGTATCTTTACTGCTTACAAAAACACGATTCGGAAAAGTTTTGATTGCTATTCGTGATGGTGAAAATAGACTTCGATTTTTAGGATATGACCCAGCCATATATAAAGTATTTATCTATAGCCTATCCGCGGCTTTTGCGGGTATTGCAGGTGCACTTTTTGTCCTTCAGATTGGAATGATTACACCTGAAATGATGGGCATTATTCCATCGGTCGAGATGGTTTTATGGGCTGCCATTGGCGGCAGGTACTCCATTCTGGGAGCTGCTATTGGCGCAATTTTAACGAATGGTGCGAAGAGTTTGTTGAGTGAATCCTATCCGGAATATTGGACATTTATCTTGGGTGGATTATTCATCGTAGTAGTTTTATATTTACCGAATGGATTAGCAGGCTTGATTGATCGCATAAAGCTTCGTTTCTTTAAAAAGGAGAAGAAGGAGGTAGAAAAGAATGCAGTCGATACTGTCGTGTCGTGATGTAATGGTGGACTTTTCAGGGTTTAAAGCACTTCAGGGAGTGAATCTTGATGTCTATCATAATGAGATTTTGTTCTTGATTGGACCCAATGGAGCCGGGAAAACCACTTTACTGGATGTGATTTGCGGTAAAACCAAGT
>DAMDNS010000469.1:0-2629 GCA_032083605.1 Ureibacillus sp. | reverse complement strand
AAGAAAGAACAAGCATATTTGTCATAATAGAGACTTATTTTTCGTATTATCGAATTATAGACATGTTGTAAAGATTGTATTAATTAACTGAGAATTATGGAAAAATTAATAGATTGCTGATATAATATCCTTGTCATCGAAAATTACTTGACAAAAAAAATATGAAAAAGGGGATGTCTAAGGCAGAAATTTAATTAGCCTGGTGCCTCTGCACTGCTGTCGTCCGCTAGTCTTTGCCATGAGAATTAAGATCGAAGGAGTGGTTCATTTTTATGAAACCAACTACTGACAGAATGCTTAATCGTATTAAAGACGTGTACATGTTTATCCTTGATAGAGGAACAGTATCTACACAGGATTTAGTCGAAGAGTTCAATATCACTCCTCGCACCATTCAAAGAGATTTGAATGTGTTAGCCTTTAATGATTTGGTAACGAGTCCAAGTCGAGGCAAATGGACAACGACGAAGAAAAAAGTTAAATTATCATCCTAGATAGAATGCAACAAATTCCCCATGGTTACTCATGAGGAAGGTTTGCTCGAAATTCACTTCTTTAGTATTTATCACTTCAAGCCTTGCGAATTGTTGCTGACATTATGATTAGTAACTAAACTTAATATAAAAAAAGAATGACCTTTCGTCGGGGTCATTCTTTTTTGTTGCCATATAATTTATTTTATTAAACTGCGCAGCTCTTCTTCGGTTAATTCGCGGTATTCTCCCAGACTCAGAGTCTCATCTAACTTCAAGCTTCCCATCGATAACCGTTTTAAATACGTAACTTTTTTCCCGACGGATTCAAACATTCTCTTCACCTGATGGAACTTTCCTTCTTGAATCGTTAGCTCAATTTCTGACTTCGCACCAGAATTTAATATCACAAGCTCCCCTGGCTTTGTCACATACCCATCATCCAATTCCACACCATGCCTAAATGCTTCAATATCAGATTCTGTGACAACGCCATCAATTTTTGCATAGTAGGTTTTTGGAACATGCTTTTTCGGCGACAATAGATTATGTGATAGCTGACCATCATTTGTGATTAATAGCAAGCCTTCTGTATCCTTATCTAGTCGCCCTACTGGAAATGGTTTAAAATGCTGTGCTAACGGATCGAGTAAATCAATCACTGTTCGATCAACATTATCTTCCGTAGCCGAAATAACCCCGGGTGGTTTATTCATCATAAGATAAATATATTCTATATACTCTACTCTTTCACCAAAAACACTGATATCTTGACTTTCGGGATTCACATGCATGGAGGAATCTTTTACGATTTCTCCATCCACCGTAACCCCTTTTTGCTTTAACAATTGCTTTACTTCTTTTCTGGTCCCATAGCCCATATTCGCCAATAATTTATCTAACCGCACTTCGAATGGAATCCTCCTATTTAAATCCAAATTTGTTTGCAATTTTTGTAATACGTCCGCCCAATAGTTTTTGTGCAAGCTTTAAACGGAATGAAAGATATCCGTAAACTGCTGCACCCACTCCTACAGAAACGATTAAGTAAAGAGCTTCTAGAAGCTTAGTCGATGGCTCTGTGATGGAAGAAAGTAATTTATAGACGATTACGACCGAGATGGACATCAACAGCGTTAAAATACAAATTAAAATAATTCGTCGATATACTAACTTCGAACTATAATGAAGTGCTTTATGAATGACCGCAATATTAATAGCAATCGTCACCCCATAACCAAGAGCCGTAGCTAAAAGTGCTCCGTCTACCTCCATCAATTTAATAAGTGGTGTATTTAACATCAGCTTGACCAATACACCAGTTAACAAACTAAAGATAATCCACTTCTGATAATCGATTCCCTGTAGAATAGCTGCTGATACTGAAAATAGCGCAAAGAGAATTGCTAATGGTGCATAATGAGCTAACACTTCAGCACCCATTTCACTCTGTTCATACAAGACATGATAGATACCCGGTGCTAATAAAGAAATCCCGATACTTGCAGGAATAGTGATAAATAATAGTATTTGATACGTCTTATCCAACTCGCCTCGAAGTGTATCAAATGCTCCTAAAGTATAATGCTTTGTAATTGTTGGAACTAGCGCCATAGAAAACCCTGTTGCAAGCATTACCGGGATAATGACAATTTTCTGTGTCGTAAAATTCAACATTGTTAAATAATCATCCGTTACATTCGCTAATCCAATCGAAACCATGGCACTATTGAAAGTTAACATATCCACTAACTGAAATAATGAACTTGCCATTCCAACAAAAACAAACGGAATCGAATACTGGATGATTTCTTTATATATATTTTTATACGAAAGGTCTCCTGAAGAAACATTATTTTGACGAAGTGCATTAAATTCCGGGCTTAATTTTTTCCAATAGTAATATAAAACCACCAGCCCACCGATAGCACCTACGAATGCTGCAAACACAGCAAATTTAACCGCAGTTTCCGGCTCGCCATTTAACAGTACAACGACAACAAAGGATCCACCTAGCAACACAACTATACGGACAATTTGCTCGATTAACTGGGAAACCGAAGTAGGCATATAATGATTGTATCCTTGGAAAAACCCTCTAATTAAACTCATAATTGGAACTGCCAATAATGCATAGCTCACCCATCGAATGGCAG
>DAMDNS010000468.1:0-2670 GCA_032083605.1 Ureibacillus sp. | reverse complement strand
CGCAAACTCAAATAAATGCTCGGGAATTTCTCCATATAATGCATGCGCTAATTTAAAGGCAACACCAACCCCGGCTAATTCTCCAAATGGATAATGCCCCTCTGGAACTCTGGGATGAATAATCACATCAGCAGCTGGCAAAATTTCACCTGCTTCATGGTGATCCGTTACGATAACATCCATCCCAAGCTCTTTTGCTAGCGCGACAGGTTCTATCCCGCTAATCCCATTATCAACGGTAATAATTAATTGGACTCCATCTTCATAAGCTTTACGGAATAATTCTTTATGTGGTCCATAGCCATGTGTAAATCGATTCGGAATACAAAAATCCACGTCAGCCCCCAGATCGAGCAAAACGTTCATCATAACGGTTGTACTTGTAATTCCGTCCGCATCGTAATCACCGTAGATTAATATTTTCTCGCCGTTATTTAAAGCGTCTTCAATGCGCTCTACAGCCTCTTGCATTCCATTTAATAAATATGGATCATGCAGGTTTGTTTCATCCATATTAAGTATATTTTTTGCTTCTTCAACAGTTGTATAACCTCTGGCAGTTAAAATTTTTGCTGCGAGGGAAGATAATTTTAATTCATTTTGTAATTGTTTGATTGTATGTTCATTCGGTTGTTCAACAACCCACTTTTTTGTTGATTGTATCATTTACTCACTTCCTCAAGTTTTCATTATACCGAAAAAACATGAGAACTACTAATCTATAAAAATAGATTAATTGATAAAAATAGGAATACGGTATGCTAATAATCTTTGGGTTTTACCAATAAAGATTTTAATAAAGTATTGGATATGGTGGTCGGTCTAAGCACACAAGCCGTAGAACATGGCGTTTTTTGCAGCAGCTTGTGTGAAAGCCCGCCCCCAAAAGCAGCAACTCCCAAAGTTATCTACCCCCTATCACATGCTTACAAGTCCATTACTAAACAGCAAAAAAGACAAAGTGCTATAACCACACTTTGTCTTTAACTTTTTAGACAGATTGTTTATTAAACAACTGGCTCGTCCGAACCCCATTGTTTCTTTTCTTTTCTTTCTACTGCTGTACCTTTTTTGTCCATTTCGCGACTCTTTAAAGAGTACCAGATTTGAGCTGCAATACAGATTGATGAATACATACCTGTAATTAAACCAATAAGTAAAGCAATTGAGAAGTTTTGAATTGCAGGTGCGCCCAATAATAATAGGGAAACTACTACAATAATTACAGTCAATACCGTATTAACCGAACGTCCCATTGTTTGACGAAGTGATTTATTGACAATCTCTGCAAGTTCTTCTTTTGAATCGATTTTGCCTTTGCGGTCAACATTTTCACGGATACGGTCAAACGTAACGATTGTATCATTAATCGAATAACCAACGATCGTTAAAATCGCCGCGATAAAAGTAATATCAACCTCTAAACGAAGAACACTGAAAATCGCTACCATGAAGAATACATCATGGATTAATGATGCAATTGCCCCTATACCCATTCGCCATTCGAAACGGAATGCCACGTAAATAATAATACCTAGTGCGGCAATTGCTAAAGCATAAATTGCATTTTTCACTAATTCTTGTCCTACTGTCGGCGAAACTGTACTAACGCTTGGCTCATGTCCATAATCTTTAAGTACGGCAGCCTTGTAATCAAGAATATCCTGTTGTGTTAAATCTTCTTTATACGTAATTACCGCTGTATTTTGTTCTTCTCCAGATATAACAACTTTCTCTGCTGGGAAGCCAATTTCATCAACATATTCTGTTACTTCATCCTGTGTAATTTGCTCATTCGCCAAGATTTCAACTCGAGTACCACTTGAGAAATCAATCCCAAGGTTTAACTTGAAGATTCCAATCATGATAGCCCCGACAATTAGGATACAAATCGATAAAGAATAGAATTTCTTACGATTTTTAACGAAGTCTAGACGATCAAATTTCGTAGATAAATCTAAAGTTCCTACTCCTTCTGAAGCATCATGAATTTTTGACTTACTTACACCATAGAAGAAAGGACTGTTGAAATAACCACTGTTAACTAACAATCCGACTAAAATTCGCGATAACCAAACTGCAGTTACAAAACTTAGCACGATTGAAATCATCAAGGTTGTCGCAAATCCTTTTACTGAGCTAGTACCAAACCAGAACAACACAACTGCAGCAAGTAAAGTAGTTAATTGCGCATCAATAATCGCTGTTAACGATTCTTTTGAACCATGCAGATAAGCATCCTTTGCTGTTCTACCAACACGAAGCTCTTCACGAATACGTTCAGCAGTCAGAATATTGGCATCTACTGCCATCCCGATTCCAAGTACAAGTGCAGCAATACCTGGTAACGTCAGTACTGCATTTATCGCATTGAATACAAGTAAAACCAAGAAAGTAAATACTGTTAAAGTAATAATGGAAACAAGTCCTGGTAAACGATAGTAAAGAAGCATGAAGATAAAGATTACAATTACCCCTACTATACTAGCAAATACTGTACTGTTTAATGCTTGCTCACCAAATTGTGCCCCTACAGAAGTAGAGTAAATCTCAGTTAACTTTACTGGTAAAGCACCTGCATTTAAAACACTTGCGAAGTCTTTTGTTTCTTGAACTGTAAAGTTACCGCTAATCATTACGTCGGTCGTATTTAAAACCTGGCTAACCCCA
>DAMDNS010000467.1:0-2710 GCA_032083605.1 Ureibacillus sp. | reverse complement strand
AAATCACTATTTTCATAACATATGAAAAAAAGCTACCTTCTCGAGTAGAAGATAGCTTTCCAAGGTTATTTACTTTTTAGTTTTGCAATTACTTTTTCCATTAACTCATCTTCCGTTAATGCATTTACTGGTCTTCCATTTACGAAGGTAAATGTTTTTTTGCGTCCTGGACCACAATATGAATGACAGCCAATTTCAATCGTTGCTTCTGAATCTAATTCTTTCAACTTAGGAATTAACGTTTTTAAATTAACGGCCTGACATTCATCGCAAACTTTAAATTCGTTTGCCATTTTGCCAACAACCCTTTCTATTTATAGTATGTTGTACTTTTATTTTGAAATCGTTTTTCGGATATACTTTTTAATCTAACAGATATTTTAGCCTATGAAAACAGTCCTCTTCAAGTAAAAATATTATTTATCAGTCAAAGGTCTGATAAGAATACGTTTTCTATAAAAATCTCTTTTTCCCCGCCCGACTTAAAAGAATAAAAAAAGACGAATTTAATATAAAGATTGAAAATATTTGAATAAAATTGGAACTTCTTGGACATTATAGGTTTTGAGTAGAACAAAACTATAAACTTTACAGGAGGTTTTAAAAATGGTCAAAGTAAGACAAGATGCTTGGTTAAAAGAAAACGATGAATTATTGGCAGAAGCAGTTATCCGCCATGTCAAAGAAGGAAGTACTCAGTTGAATGCCTTTGAGGAAGCAGGTGATGCACTAAATCGTACAGCAGCCGCTTGTGGTTTCCGATGGAATGCAGTAGTACGCCGTTTATATGAAAAGGAATTGGCTGAAGCGAAAAAAGAAAGAAAAGAAAGAATGAGAGTATTAGGCATGAATGGTAGACGCCGTACTCAAGGTGTTTATTTGCTGCCAAATACCAATACTCAAACAACAGAAGAAACGAAATCACTTTCCTTATCAGCTCTTAATCTAGATATTGTGATTGCTTATTTACTTCGTTTACAGCACCAAGGCGGCAATGATATGGAAGCAACAAAATGGCGTCATATTGCGAATACTTCTACAGAAAAAATAAAAGAATTAGAGCATCAATTAAAACGACTAGAACAAGAGAATAAAGAAATTCGCGAGGATTACGAGCAATTCGTCCAAATTATGAATCGTGCTCGTAGATTAGTAACACTAGATGAAGAGGACAACCGAGTTGCTCCAGTATTCAAAATGGAGAAAAACGGTAATCTGGTTGCAAACTATTCAACTGGCAGCGAAAAAGAAAACGTGGATGTGCCGCATTAAGCACCTCCACGTTTTTCCCTATATGAAACTTATTTCTTGCTAAGCATTTTTTCGTTTCTTTCCAGGACGCGTTTTAAATAGAAAGTATAAAGTTCTAATTCTTCTTCATTCAATGGTTGAACACTATTTTGATTACTTAATTGGTTCAATACTGCTTGTAATCGAAAAACAGTATCTTGAACCGTTAGCGGTCGATTCAATAATTCACTTAAACTAGCCATTACTTCAGGCTGAATTTTCGGGTAAACAAATTTGGTTTTTTCCTCTTTTAAGCTCACGGCATAAAAATCTTTCACTAGTCTTGCACGTTCACTGCCACTGCCTTCAATACATAGATAAATCTGAACAGCAATTCCCTGTCTTAGCCGGCGCTGCGAAATTCCGGCAAACTTCTTGCCGCCAATACTTAAATCATAGGAACCTGGGCAATATGAGCCAATAATTTCATAAGCTTCTATTTTGTCAGCAGCTTCAGGGAATAACAGCTTAATAAGATCTACCATTACCTCATAGCCTTCATTGATATTAATCATTCCTTGTTGCTCTGATAAAACAATCGATATATTTAACACGCCGCTATCCAAAACTACCGCTAATCCGCCCGAATTCCGGACAATCGCTTGATAGTTTCTTTCATTTAAAAGGTGAATCCCTTCTTGTACAAATGGTAAACGGTGATCCTGAATTCCCAGCACTACCGTATGATCATGAACCCATGTTCGAACCGTACTGCTGGATTGCAATTGCCCCACCAATTGGCAAAGGGTATCATCCATTGCAAATGATTCGAGAGGCGACCGGGATTTCATCGTAATAGATTGGTCGATAAATCGCCATGTATCTTGTTGTAATAAAGGATGCATTATGGTTACTCCTTCTTATAAATATGTATGTAGACTAAGCATACACGAAAAGCATTTATTCCATCAAATTGTTCTGATACTTTTTGAACGCTCCCCCATTTTAAATCCGTTGGAATCTGAATCAAGTCATTTAAAAATGGAATACTTATACGGAAATGACATTGCCACACTCTTGTCAAATTAGTGAATTTCGACAAAATGTGTCGTTTCTTACAAGGAATTATTTAGATTTTGTGCTAAGATACTTGTGAATGATTATCAATTAAGGAGTGTTATCAAATGAATGAAGCAGCAATTACATTAGATGGCTGGTATTGTTTACATGATTTCAGAGCAATTGACTGGACTTCCTGGAAATTAGTTTCTCAAGAAGAACGTACAAACGCAGTCAATGAGTTCGTACAATATTTAGAGAAATTAAATGAATCACATGTTGCAAAAACTGGTTCTCATGCATTTTATTCAATTATTGGGCAAAAAGCTGATTTCATGCTTATGATCCTGCGTGAAACACCGGAAGAACTGCAAGAACTAGAAGCAGAATTCAATAAACTGGCGATCGCCGACTTTACAGT
>DAMDNS010000466.1:0-2733 GCA_032083605.1 Ureibacillus sp. | reverse complement strand
GAAGGCGGAGATATTGAAAAAGAAGCCTTCACTGGTGATGGTGCACATATTAACTCTGATTTCTTAAATGGTTTAAACAAAGCTGATGGTATTGCAAATGCGATTAAATGGCTTGAAGAAAATGGCGTAGGGGAAAAGAAAATCACTTATCGTTTACGTGACTGGTTATTCTCTCGTCAACGTTATTGGGGAGAGCCAATCCCGGTTATCCATTGGGAAGATGGCACAATGACAACTGTTCCAGTAAATGAATTACCATTAGAATTACCGAAAACATCAAATATCCGCCCTTCAGGTACAGGAGAATCGCCATTAGCCAATATTGAAGAATGGGTAAATGTGGTAGATCCAGTGACTGGCAAAAAAGGTCGTCGTGAAACAAATACAATGCCGCAATGGGCAGGATCTAGCTGGTACTTCTTAAGATACATCGATCCAAAAAATAACGAGGCGATTGCGGATGAAGAACTATTGAAGCGTTGGTTGCCGGTAGATATCTATATCGGTGGAGCCGAGCATGCGGTACTTCACTTACTATACGCTCGTTTCTGGCATAAAGTGCTTTATGATTTAGGGGTTGTGCCATCAAAAGAACCGTTCCAAAAGTTATTCAACCAAGGAATGATTTTAGGGGAAGGCAACGAAAAAATGTCTAAATCAAAAGGAAATGTCGTAAATCCTGATGATATCGTAAGTACTCATGGTGCGGATACTCTTCGTTTATATGAAATGTTCATGGGTCCATTAGATGCTTCTGTTGCATGGTCGACGAACGGTTTAGACGGTGCACGTCGATTCTTGGACCGCATATGGCGCCTATACACAACTGAAGAAGGTACTGTGTCAGAAAAAGTACAATCTAGCTCAGATACAACACTTGAAAAATCTTATCACCAAACTGTGAAGAAGGTTACAGATGATTATGAGCATTTACGCTTCAATACAGCAATTTCTCAAATGATGGTATTCATCAATGATTGCTATAAAGCAGAAGTTTTCCCAACGGAATACGCTGAAGGCTTTGTGAAGCTATTAGCGCCAATCGCACCCCATATTGCTGAAGAGCTTTGGGAAATCCTTGGCCACACAGGCACTCTAACTTACGAGGAATGGCCGATGTTTGATGAGGCAAAACTTGTAGATGACGAAGTGGAAGTTGTTGTTCAAGTGAATGGTAAATTACGTGCCAAAGTAAAAGTAGCAAAAGATGTTACAAGAGAGCAGCTTGAAGAAGTAGCTAAAGCTGACGAAAAAGTACTGGAATTTACAGAAGGCAAGCAAATTGTAAAGGTAATTGCTGTTCCAGGTAAACTAGTGAATATCGTAGTGAAATAAATTTTATTACTTAAAGCAGAATGCCGGTCCGCTGTGGATGGGGCATTCTGCTTTTTTTGTACCAGGTCCGCATTCAATTCTGAATATTCAGAATTGAATGCGGACCTGGTACATGAACAATTCGCTTTTTTGCTGAAACAGTGTCATAATAAACAGACTTGACCACATTCTTTTTCGGGAATTTTAAAAAGGAATATAAGTGAAATTTTATATAGTTAGGATGACTTGATGAACAAGCTAGTTGAATTAGTACTTAAGCCAAATTATGTCGCAGAGATTTCGAATGGATACCCTCTTATTTTAAAAGACGCAGCTGAAGCAATTGATGATGCAATGGAAGAAGGAATGCTATTTAAAATTGTTCGACCTAATCGCAAATATATTGCCACGGGCTATTACGGCAAACAAAATAAAGGCATAGGTTGGGTATTGTCAAATAACCCTTCCGAGGAAATCGATGAAACCTTCTTCAAAGGGAAGTTTAAAGTGGCCTTCCAGAAGCGAGAGGATTTTTATAAAAAGGATGATACAACCGCCTTTCGCGTGTTTAATGGTGAAGGGGATGGAATAGGCGGACTAACAATCGACTATTTTGATGGGTTTTATTTAGTCAGCTTTTATAGTGAGGGCATTTATTCATTCCGTGAGGCTATTTATGGTGCGTTAAAAGAAGCAGCTGCTATTCGTGGAATCTATGAGAAAAAACGTTTTGATACAAATGGTCAATACGTGGATCAGGATGATTATGTGGAAGGGGAAGTAGGAGAATTTCCTCTCATTATTAAAGAAAATGGCATGAATTATGCGGTTAATCTCAATGATGGAGCGATGACCGGGATTTTTCTCGATCAAAGAAATGTACGACTTGCGCTTAGAGAGCGCTTTTCTGAAGGAAAAACGGTATTAAATACATTTTCGTACACAGGAGCTTTCTCCGTGGCAGCTGCATTAGGTGGGGCATATCAAACAACAAGTGTAGACCTTGCTAAAAGAAGCTTACCTTTGACGATTGAGCAATTCAGTGTCAATGGCATTGATTATGAGCAACAGCAAATTAAAGTCATGAATGTGTTTGATTACTTTTCGTATGCTGCTAGACACGAATTAAAGTTTGATGTTGTCGTACTCGATCCACCAAGCTTTGCCCGTACGAAAAAAATGACTTTCAGTACGTCAAAGGATTATCCAAAGCTAATTGGTCAAGCTATTGATATTACAGCTAAAAATGGAATGATTATTGCTTCCACAAATAATGCCAGTTTTAATATGAAGAAATTTAAATCTTTTATTGATAAAGCTTTTAAAGATAAGAATCAGCGCTATAAAATCGTTGAACAGCATCAGCTTCCAGAAGATTTTGCAACATTGGAGGATTATCCAGAGTTTAATTATTTAAAA
>DAMDNS010000465.1:0-2744 GCA_032083605.1 Ureibacillus sp. | reverse complement strand
TTTAAACTATTTATTTATTAACCCAGATTGCTTTTGTATAAGCAACCTGCAATCCGGCTCTTTCCATATTATTTTGGCTAACCGAACCGTATTTTGCTTGGCCCACTATTAATTCACATTCATTTAGAACAGCGTCTTGAATTCTTTGTTGAATTAAGGCACTCTGGATTCCCTTATTTCTAAAAGAAGGAATGGTTGCCGCAGCTGCGAGAGAGGCTATTGAATCTTTTATAAATAAAACCGCTATCCCTGCTGGTTTATTGTCAAGGCTGGCAAGATAAAATGTCCAATGCTCATCGTCAGAGAGAACCTCATTATTTTGGGCTACCCCATTTTTAAGGAATTCCGGCATTTGAAACCCTTTCACATAAATATCGGCAAACGTTTCAAATTCATCTCTTTCCAGCTTCCGAATACTGATATCCGGCTGATTGACCACAACTGTTTTATTTGTTTTGGAAAGTTGTGCGTACAGTGTTGTATGAAAATCATGTTGATAGAAGCCGGCTATATGTAGGCAAGTAAGCAATTCCGTTGATCCAGCTGCAGGAGTAATTTCAAATCGGACAGGAATCTCTTTATGTTGGTAGAAATCTAGAATTTGTTCGATGCAGGGTTCATCACCTGCTTGTAATCCTTTAACAGTATTGAAGGCCGGGCCTGGGATATTCTTAACCGAAAATGCAATTGCCTGACCAAACTTTTGAATCTCCACGCCCATTGGATTTCCATCAATTTGTTGAATCGCTGTCAACCTGGAGCACAGCATATCAATTTCGGACTGCTCTAGCATTCCGGCCAAATTTTTATTTAATACTATGGTCACTACGTCTTCCTTCCTTTCTAACAGGATACATGCGCCAAATCACTCTTTAGCAAAGAATAGACATACGTATCATGCGTGGAGCCATTTTGAAACATATAATCACGAAGTATTCCCTCTTTTTTAAATCCCATTTTTGTTAGTAAATTATTGGACGCCTCATTTTCCAAATAAACTACTGCTCCAATTCGCAAGATTTCCATTTCTTCAAAGCCGTATGCAAGAATTTCTGATAATGCTTCTGCTGTATAGCCTTTTCTCCAATGGTCCGGATGGATTTCGTAACCGATTTCTGCCCGCTTATGTTTTGGAGACCATGCATTAAATCCGATTGTTCCGATAATCCCCTTGATTCCTTTAATTTCAATCCCCCATCGAATGCCTCTCTTGGCTTCATAGCTTTTACTGAAAAACTCAACAAATTTTTCTGCTTGTTCGACTTTCTGCAATGTCTCCTCCCCATAGTAACGCGTCACATTCTCATTCGAGAAACAAGCAAAAATACCTGCTGCATCCGCTTTTGTTATTTCCCTTAAGATAAGTCTTTCAGTCTCTAACACTGGAAACATCGAATCACCCTTTCTATTCTCTAACTATTCTTGTTTTATGCTGAAAATCCTCTAAAATCACTTCCCGGCTGCTTTAAGAAATGGTATTACCTTTTCGAAGCTATCTCCGATTTCTTTAACGTAATAGTTTCGAGGAGATGTATTTTGGGAACGAGAAAATAAACATTAGTGATCTAGCTAATTTTACCGGCGCTAAAAAAAGTAAATTGAATGGTTGCTTAATGTAATCGTTTTTTCCTTTATTACTATAAGGAGGTGAAGGTTCTACACTTTTGTAGAACATACTATTGTCGACTGCCATATATTTAATCATCTTTGCTTTATTAATTGCATTAACAGCATTTTTCGTAGCAACTGAATTCGCAATTGTGAAAGTACGCCACTCACGTATCGACCAGCTTGTTGCTGAAGGAAAGGCAGGTTCACTTGCCGCTAAACAAGTAACAACTCATCTAGATGAATACCTATCAGCATGTCAACTGGGAATTACAGTGACAGCATTAGGAATCGGGATGGTTGGTGAGCCGACCTTTGAGTTTATTTTGCATCCATTGTTTGCAAGCTTGGGAATCCCAACTGACTATATTCACTGGTTTACAATTGGTGCTGCATTTATCATTGCCACTTTTATACACGTTGTCGTAGGAGAACTTGCCCCAAAGACAATAGCAATTCAAAAAGCTGAAGCTATTACATTAGCATTCTCGAAACCAATTCAGATTTTTTATAAAATCCTGTTTCCCTTCATTTGGGTATTAAATGGTTCAGCACGTGTATTATCAAAATTGCTTGGCATGAAACCTGCTTCCGAACATGAGCTATCACATACTGAGGAAGAGCTTAGAATTCTGCTTTCCGAAAGCTATAAATCAGGTGAGATAAATATGAATGAGCTACAGTTTGTAATCAATGTCTTCGAGTTTGATGACAGAATTGCTCGTGAAATCATGGTGCCACGAACAGATATTATCGGCTTCGAAGTAAATGCTGCATTTGAAGAGGTATTAACAACCGTATCAGAAGAAAAATATACAAGATACCCCGTTTATGACGGCGACCGAGATAATATTATAGGATTTTTAAATATTAAAGACTTTTTAACCCTGGGCATGAAAAATCGTATCCAGCCTGAAACATTTAATTTGTCCGATTTTATAAACCCGGTCATTCGAATAATTGAAATGATTCCGATACAGGTTTTACTTCAAAAAATGCAAAAACAGCGTATTCATATCGCCATTTTATTGGATGAATACGGTGGAACAAGCGGCATGGTAACTGTTGAGGATATATTGGAAGAACTGGTTGGAGAAATTCGCGACGAATTCGATGCTGATGAAATTCCCGAAATA
>DAMDNS010000464.1:0-2745 GCA_032083605.1 Ureibacillus sp. | reverse complement strand
GGAAAAGGGAAATTGTATTTAGCCGACAGTGGGAAGAAAATTATTATTCTTCAATTGCAAAACGAGGCCATTTATGTAAATGGCAATGATTTGTTGGCATTTGAGCCTTCCATTAAGCACAATATTAAGCTGATGAAAAAAGTTGCCGGTATGATGGCAGGCGGATTATTCAATGTTCGCTGTGAAGGGACAGGGATGATTGCGATTACATCCCACTACGAACCGCTGACATTACGTGTAACACCGGGGAATCCAGTTATTACAGATCCAAACGCAACTGTGGCGTGGTCAGGAAATCTTCAGCCGGAGTTCCAAACCGATGTTTCATTTAAAACCTTTGTCGGAAGAGGCAGCGGAGAGTCAATTCAAATGAGATTTGAAGGAAACGGGTTTGTAATTGTTCAGCCATATGAAGAGGTGAACATGCAAGCTGGTAGTAATTAATTTTAATCACCATCATTTATCATATAATTTTTATTGTTTGCAGCCCTTTCGATTTGTGAAAGGGTTGTTTGATTTTAATGAGGGTTTGCATGGGATGTGGAGTAAAATGCTTTATCGGCGGATAGGAAGGTATAATTTTTAAAGGAAATCCACATAAGAAAATACATTAACTCGACCTAGTTGGATCGAGTTGTGTTTTTCTAATTGAAATTGAAATAAACGGTGAGAAACAAAGAAAGCCAGTTGTAGCAAGAACTCCGGTTGAAGCGAGAAAAACGATTCGTTTAGAGTATGGAGAGTCGCCTCAAATTTTATCCGTTAAAGAGGAAAAGAAGAAAGGGCATTAATGGAATTGCTATAAGTCAGCTACATTAGGCATTTTTTCCACTAGCTCTTTATTTCTAAGATGTATGAAGGTATAAGAACGGGAAAGTCTATATCTTATGAAATAAAGATGGGAGGAAGAACTTTTGCAATATACAAAGGCCTTTTTCATTAAGCTTGCAATGACAATTGCTGTGTTATGGATTGTATTAGGGTTATTTTTCGATGTTTCTTTTGGAAATATACTTTTTATAGGTACCATTCTAACAATTGTTGCTTTTCTTGGAGATGTGTTCGTTCTACCTAATGTCGGGAATATGATAGCGGCAGGCGGAGACTTGCTTCTAGCCTTTTTTGGAGTCTGGGCATTAGGGACAATATTATTTGGACAAAATATCACAGTACTCTCGGCTGCATTTTTATCAGCCCTTTTTATAGGCATAGGGGAAATGTTTTATCACCGGTACTTTAGAGATCATGTAATAGAAGCTGTCCAGGAGCCGGAGAAGAATCGGAGCTATACTTATACGCCAAGAGTTGCGCAAACTGAATTTTCACAGGATTTTGATGAAGGCTTGGAAAAGAAATCAAACAATGATATCACCAATAGTGAAGACGAAGGTCCCACAAAATAATAGAGGAACTGCCCAATAAAATTTAGGGCAGTTTTTTTGTATGGACCAGGTCCGTCGGTACCAGGTCCACATACAATTCCCACACAATTCAGTAGTTGATCTGCGGGTTACTTATCGTTGAACATATCGGAGCTATGTGGAACATGGGCTCTTGTAGTTGGATCAATGTAATGCTTTGCAGCATTGATGGCAATGGTTGCTTCACCAAAGCCAGTGGCAATGAGTTTCACTTTTCCTACATAGTCGCAAACATCCCCAACAGCATAGATGCCTTCAAGATTGGTCTCCATTTTCGAGCTGACATTTATGGAAATCTTGCTCATGTCTAATCCCCAATCATTTAAAGCGCCTAAGGAGGAGGTGAACCCATAGTTTACGACCAGCTCATCCACTTCAATTGTTTCGAGCTCACCCGTTTCACCATTTTTAAAGGTGATTTTTTGTAAATTCCCGTTTTGACCCTCGAGATCTGTAGGGACAAGGGGCGTTTTAATTTGAACAGTGGATTTTTTCAATTGCTCGACACTATGTTCATGCGCGGTAAACTTGTCTCGTCTGTGGACAATAGTCACACTTGCAGCTATTGGCTCTAACATTAAAGCCCAGTCCACAGCAGAATCCCCTCCACCTAGCACAGTGACTTTTTTCCCTTTAAACAAACTCATGTCATCAATAAAATAATGAAGGGTCTTTCCTTCAAAGGTTTCGGCATTTTCAATCGTTAGTTTTCTAGGCTGGAATGCCCCTAAACCAGCAGCGATAATAAGCGTTTTGGTCATATGGGTTTCCTTATCGGTCGAAATTTTGAGAATGCCATTTTCTAATCTTTCGTACCCTTTAATCGTTTGTTCCAAGACGAATGTTTGCTCAAATAGACCCAGTTGTTCGATTAGATTGGCGATTAGTTCCTTGGCACGCACTTTTGGAAATCCAGCTACATCATATATAAACTTCTCGGGATAAATAACGGAAGGGCGGCCGCCGAGCTGAGGCAAACTCTCGATAATTTTGACGGATAAATTCCGCATGCCGGCATAAAACGCGGTAAACAGCCCGACAGGACCGCCGCCAACAATGGTTACATCATAGACTTTTTCATCGCTTTTCATTTCATTTCACTCATTTTCTTAGTTATTTTGTAGATAAATACCTCTTATTTGATAGCATTAACCCTAGTTTCTAATCTTTCTGTTATGAACATATGTATGTGGAGTATTTCCGTATATGAAAGGATTTATATCCTTTTGAATAGGAGAATTTTTTGTAGGTTAGCGAGATAGGATAACTGTGTATTGTGAATTAGTGTTTGGCGGTTAAATTTGAAAAACTGGCGGATTCCCGA
>DAMDNS010000463.1:0-2750 GCA_032083605.1 Ureibacillus sp. | reverse complement strand
AAGTTAAACATGTATAACAAATACTACTTTGTGTCAGATTTGTTAAAGATGCATTTTGAATATTGCTTTTAAGTTTAGCTGGGCGTAAGATGACTTTGAAAGGACGTGATTTAATGTTATCACAACAAACAATCGACATAATCAAATCAACAGTACCAGTATTAGAGCAACACGGAGTTACAATTACAAAAACTTTTTACGGAAATATGCTAAAAAAACACCCTGAGCTATTAAATTACTTCAACCGAGCAAACCAGGCACGAGGTCGTCAGCAAACAGCTTTAGCAAACACTGTTTTAGCAGCAGCTAAATATATCGACAATTTACAGGCGATTGTACCAGCAGTTATGCAAATCGCACATAAGCACCGTGGACTTGGTATTTTACCTGAGCATTACCCAATCGTAGGTGAAAACCTTTTAGGAGCGATTAAAGAAGTGCTTGGGGATGCTGCTACAGAAGAGATTATTAATGCATGGGCAGAAGCTTATGGTGTCATTGCAGATGTATTTATCTCAATTGAAGAAGATTTATATAAAGAAGCTGAGCAAGATGGCGGCTGGAGATTATTTAAATCATTCAAGGTAGCGAAAAAAGTGGAAGAAAATGAATTTGTCTCTTCATTTTACTTAGTACCAGAAGATGGCGTGAAATTACCTGATTTCAAAGCGGGCCAATATATCACAGTTCGAGTAAAAGTTCCGGGCGACGAATATACATCAAACCGCCACTATACATTATCTCAGCCATCAAATGAAAATGAATTCCGTATTTCTGTAAAACGTGAAGATGCAGGCAATCCAAAAGGCGTGGTGTCAAACTATCTTCACGAGCAAGTAAGCGAAGGTGACACTATCGAAGTAAGTGCTCCTGCAGGACTATTCACATTGGAAGAAAACAATCATCCTGTGCTTTTTGTAAGTGGTGGCATTGGTGTAACACCATTAAATACAATGCTGCAAACAATGGAGCTTGGCCGACAAGTTGCATTCGTTCAATGTGCACGTAATGAGAAAGCGGTTGCATTTAAAGAACAAATCGATAAAAAGATAAATGAGTTAAATGGTACTTATCGTGTGTTGTTCTCAGATGGGAATGGCTATGTATCAAAAGAGGATTTAAGACCATTTATTAAAGAAAATACCGAAATCTACATTTGTGGTCCAGCTCCATTCATGGAAACAGTTATTTCAATAGCTCGTGACCTCGGACTTCCAGGTGACAACATTCACTTCGAATTCTTTGGCCCAGCAATGTCTTTAGACGCATTAGCAAACGCCAATTAAATATATAAAATCCACAGGTAGACAACTACAACCTACCTGTGGATTTTTTACTTACGACTATATACAATGACCCCATTTACTATTTCCTCAGTAACAAGTCCATCTCTTACAAGACAATCTAAATAGCCGAGCGTTTTTGATAATGTTAAGCCCAGTTCGGTTTTATAATGCAGCGGGTAGAGATCCATTGTCAGTTCAATTACTGTTTTTGGACTATTTACATGTTTAATTAATTGATTAAGGCGCATCTGATCCTTCTCTAATCGCTGGTCGATCAAATCGTTTACTTCCGAAATTTCATCTCCATGCCCAGAATATACTTTAGCAACGTTTAACTCACGTAGCAGCCGTAACGACTCCTGCTGCTGAATTAAAGCTTGTGGCCGAATAGTCGATAGATCTGTTGGTGGCTCAACTAATGGATTAGCAGCTACTTTATCCAATAATAAGTCTCCCCCAATCACTTCGTTTGTTGATTCATCCAAAAAGATTAGATGACTTTGTGCATGGCCAGGCGTATAGATTGCTTTTAAACCAGGGTGACCTGGAACTTCATCTCCATCTTGAATGTAGTTAGTTAAAGGTGTAGACCCATAAAGTTTAAGTGCTTCTTTGGATTCGACTATTTTTTCGAGATACTTTTCAGGTACCGCTTGTAGCTGAAGTTGGTCACGATAAAATTTTGTGCGATATGCCATAAATTCAGGTGTTCTACGCAAAAAATGGTCATTATACTCGTGCCCGATAATTTCCGCATCAGGGAAAGCATCAACCCACCCAGCATGGTCAGGATGATGATGAGTTAATACAACTTGCTCAATATCCGATAATCTATAGCCCGCTTCAGCAATTCCTTTGTTTAAGGCATCCAATGCCACTTGTGTTTTCGGTCCAACATCAAAAAGAGATAATCTATCTCCTTTGACTAAAAAGGCATTCACATCACCTATAGGATATGGTGTAGGTATGACAATTTTATGTATATTCATGGTTAATCCCCCTTGTATCAAAAGTAAATTATTTTATTTATATAATGAATTGCTGTTCATTGATTCATTTTATCTCTTTTTCTTTATTTCGTCACCTATGTAATTGACAGAATTAAAAAGTGTGCATATAATTTTAATAATTCAAAAAATTATAAAACGATGATGAAGACTAGTAAATGAACTTATGGTTTTAGAGAGTGCTGCAATTTGGTGCAAGTAGCATAACCCACTAAATTCATTGAACCTACTTCGGAGTAGTCATGAAAAACATGACCGTCCCCTCTCGCGATAAGGAGGATTCGAGTTGTGCCAAGAATTTGGCAAACAAAGGTGGTACCGCGGAAAAGCTCTCAAGCGTTTTCGTCCTTATTGATAAGGATGAGAACGCTTTTTATATTGAATTCATTTGTTCAATCATTTTCGTCCTTTGAATCCCATAAGGCTGGCTTAATAGCTGGCAATATAATTTCTACAC
>DAMDNS010000462.1:0-2765 GCA_032083605.1 Ureibacillus sp. | reverse complement strand
AAGGAGCAATCCTCGTAAACGGGCGAAATATTCAGGATTGGCCATTGGAAGAATTAAGAGCAATTATTGGTTATGTTCCTCAAAGCTCGATGTTATTTACAGGAACTATCTATGAAAATGTAAGCTGGGGAAAACATGGTGCGTCTAGGGACGAAGTAGTGATGGCTACAACGAATGCACAAATTCATCAAACGGTCGAAAGCTTTCCGAATAGCTATGAAACTAGAGTTGGCCAAAAAGGGGTCAATCTTTCTGGTGGACAAAAGCAGCGATTATCGATTGCTCGTGCTTTGATCAGGGATTCCTCGATCTTGATTTTAGATGATAGTACAAGTGCGTTGGATGTGAAAACGGAGACAGCTTTCTGGGATGCAATAGAAGGGGAACAGGCGACAATGCTTGTGGTTACCCAAAAGATTCGAACGGCAAAAGGGGCAGATCGTATTCTGCTTTTAGACGAAGGACGGACGATTGGCTATGGCACACATGAAGAGCTTCTTGAGAGGAATGCTCGCTACAATCAAATTGTTATGTCACAACAAGAGCAAGAGGGTGAAGCGTAATGAATTTCATTCGAAAACCGTTTGGCTACGAACCAGTCTTAACAAAGGAAGATGTGAAGGGACCCATCCAAAAGAAAAAAGGACCCCGAGCAAGCAATTGGAAAAATACATTATTGCGAATTTGGAAAATTGTCGATGAAAGAAGAGCTTTACTGGTTGCTGTTCTGTTGTTGGTGGTTGTGAGTTCTGTAATGGCTCTATTAGGGCCCTACTTAATCGGTCATATGATTGATGAATATGTGCTGAAGCAACAGTTTGAGGGAATGCTTCCAATTATTATCGGCCTAGTATTTATCTATGTTGCCTATGCATTGTCTCTATTTTTCCAAAACTATTGGATGATAGGGATAGCGCAAAGCACGATTTATCGGATGCGTACAGGGGTGTTTCGCCACTTATTGCACCTACCCGTTACCTATTTCGATAAGCGTCAGCATGGAGAGCTAATGAGCCGTGCAACAAATGATATTGAAACACTGAGTGCTACTTTGAATACTTCTTTTATACAGGTGTTTTCAAGTATATTGACGTTAACAGGGACAGTTATTGTCATGCTTATGTTAAGTCCACTGCTCACTTTATTAACGATGCTCATCATTCCTTTTATGTTTATGGCGACTCGCTGGATTACTCGAAGAACCGGAAAGCTTTTCAAGGAACAGCAAGCTGCAATTGGTGCTTTAAATGGAATGATTGAAGAAACAATATCCGGACAACGGGTGGTAAAGGCGTTTTCGCAGGAAGAACGTGTGAAGGAAGAGTTTCGCGAAAAAAGTGCTCGCTATCGAAGAACGGGATTTTGGGCATTTACGTATTCAGGCTTTATCCCTAAAGTTATGAACCTATTAAACAATATCAGCTTTGCTATTGTTGCAGGCATTGGTGGGATTTTAGCTTATAACGGCTTTGTTTCTATTGGGACGATTGTTATCTTTACCGAATACTCGCGTCAATTCACGCGACCTTTAAATGATCTAGCCAACCAAATGAATACCGTGTTATCTGCTATTGCAGGAGCTGAGCGCGTGTTTTCTATTATGGATGAGAAGGTTGAAGCGGACACGGGGAAAGTAGCGGAGAATCATCGCCTTTTAGGTGAAGTTGAATTCCGTGATGTTTCCTTTAAATATGAATTAGCCGACGAAGGTTATACGCTTAAAAATGTAAGCTTTCATGTAAGGCCTGGCCAAACAGGGGCTCTTGTAGGGGCAACCGGGGCTGGGAAAACAACCATTATGCAGCTGATTGCTAGATTCTATGATGTGGAAAGCGGGGAGCTCCTGTTTGATGGAGTAAATGTTATGGATATACAGAGACAAACTTTAAGGAGTCAAATGGCTTTTGTTTTGCAGGATTCATTTCTTTTTGAAGCAAGTGTCTATGAAAATATTCGTTACGGCAGACTGGATGCAACAGATAAAGAGATTGAGGATGCCAGTAAAAAAGCAAATGCCCATGACTTTATCATGAAATTGCCAAACGGCTACGAGACCATCTTGACAGCTGATGGAAGCGAGATTTCACAAGGGCAAAAGCAGCTGCTCTCTATTGCAAGAGCCTTTGTAGCAGATCCGGTGATTTTATTATTAGATGAAGCAACAAGCAGTATAGACACTGTGACAGAGCTGAAAATTCAAGAAGCACTCGAAGAACTGATGAAGGGCAGAACGAGCTTTGTCATTGCCCATCGTCTCAATACGATTCGAACGGCGGATGTTGTATTTGTGATGCAGCAAGGGCAAGTAATGGAATCCGGGACACAAAAGGAATTAATGGAGCACAATGGAATTTATGCTAATATGCTTAGTCAATCTGGTATTAAATGATTGTACTAGGTAATTACATGTAATTACTGAATGCACCTTGCGGCTGTATGAACGTTCCTCTAAAATGAAAAGCATAAGATTAAGAATCGGAGACTTTTATCATGAATCTTTCAATTATTACGCAGTCGTTTCCCATTGATCCGGAAACTTATAACGAAATAAATGCATTGTGCGAATCGGCACTTTTAGTAGATAAATATAATTATAGTTCGGTTTTAAATTTACAGGGCTCTCTTCAATATAATGTCAAAGGCTTTTTTGTCCTTGCCTATGATAACGAAAACGATGAGCTGGTCGGAGTAGCAAGCGCAATTGACGAAATGGGTTTAAATACGTACGAATGGGCAATCTTGATTGCACCGATGTATCGTGATAT
>DAMDNS010000461.1:0-2773 GCA_032083605.1 Ureibacillus sp. | reverse complement strand
ATAGTAGGATAGAGTTTCTATAGTTATACTTAGCTTATCAAAAGTAACATTAATTACCATTGATTAAGGAGATATATTTTGAAGAAAAAAATAATACTCATTAGCACCTTGTATGGAATCGGATTAGCTGCTTCTCTTTGGTGTTATAATTACAAGCCGTTAATCATCGAAGATTACGGTCAATTAATGCCCACAAAGATAAAAGAAGTGCATGGGGCTACAAGTGAAGATGAGCTGCAAAGTTGGATGAAAGAATCGATTGAAAACGGCGAGAAAATTTCTGTTGCCGGGATGCAGCATAGCCAGGGCGGACATACCTATTATCCAAATGGGATGGTTATTGATATGAAAAAATATGACAAAATCCTTGATTATAATCCTGATGAGAAAACGATTACGGTTCAAAGTGGTGCTACATGGGAGGATATCCAAAAGAAGATTAACGCGGATCATCTGGCTCTTCAAGTCATGCAGTCACAAAATATTTTTACGGTTGGCGGATCCATCAGTGTCAATGCTCATGGGCGAGATATTCGGTATGGCTCGCTTATTGATACCGTTGAATCTTTCCGACTTCTCACTCCAAAAGGCGATATCATCAATGTCAGCCGCACAGAAAATAGCAAGCTTTTCCCTCTAGTAATCGGTGGATATGGTTTGTTTGGCGTCATTCTTGATGTCACGCTGCATTTGACCGATGACGAACTCTATCAAATACGTTCGACATCAATAGATTATAGGGATTATCCTGATTATTTCATTAATGAAGTCAAACAAAATGATGCGATCCGCATGCATATTGCTAGATTATCAGTAGCTCCAGGGACCTTGCTTCGCGAAATGTATGTTACTGATTATGAATTAGCGGAGAATCAAGAGAGTTTACCCAATTACGTTGAATTAAAAAGGGATACACTTGCTGCACCACAAAAATTCATGCTGGGGCTTTCCCGCTACAGCGTCTGGGGGAAAAACCTGCTTTGGGATTTGCAAAACAAGCTGTATGTTGGCCAAGCTGGCAACTACATTACTCGTAACAATGCTATGCGTGGTGATAGTAAGTTTATGGAGTATGAAAACCCGAACAAAACTGAAATCCTGCAAGAGTACTTTGTTCCAATCGATGAGTTTACTAGCTATCTAGATGATTTGCGGTCAGTGCTTGAAAAAGAAGATCTGAATCTATTAAATATTACGGTACGTTATGTAAATGAGGATGAAGAAGCAGTATTGTCCTATGCAAAAGAAGAGATGTTTGCACTCGTCTTGTTAATTAACCAAGGAAAAAGCAAAAAAGAGATTGAAAAAACGGAAAAGGTTCTTCAGAAAATGATTGACGTTACTTTAGATCATGATGGCTCCTATTACTTGCCTTATTATTCTTACCCTACACAAGCTCAAATGGATGAAGCCTATCCGCGGAACAAGGAGTTTTTTGAACAAAAGAAACAGTTTGACCCCAATGATGTATTTATGAATCTATTTTACAAGGAGTACAGCCAATGAATTTCCGCAAGTTTCTCATTGCCCAGAGCATCCTAATTGCAGCAAGTAGTGTAGCCTTCCCCTTTTATTTATTATTGATAAAAAATGTTGGAGACAGCTACTCACAATTTGGTTGGGCCTATGGATTGTTTACCTTAACAGCAGCTCTTGCTTATCCTGCCATCGGTCGCCTAGGCGATAAGTTTGGTGATAAGAGGATGCTTCTTATTTATACACTAGGCATGGCAGCTATCATGTTACTAATACCTCTTCTTTATGAGGTCTGGCAGGTTTATCTCGTGCAGATTGTAATGGGGATTCTCGGTGCCATTCAAAAAAATACAGAAAAAGCATTCCTGGCTCGCCATAATAATTCGGAAACAGCCGGCAAACAAATCGGAAAATATCATCTGCACGTATCCCTATGGAGCGGCATCGTGATTATTCTAACCGGCTACCTAATTGACTTCTTAACCATCGCTAGCCTATTTTACTTGATTTCGTTCGTTTATATCATGGCTTCATTTGTGATTATTAAGAGGGAGAAAGTATTAGTATGAGACAACAACAAATTTTTTCGGTTCCAAGAATTATAATTTAAGTAGGAGTTATATCAAAAGAAAAAGAAGGCAAATGCCACTTAGCAATAGCCTTCTTTTTTGATATCTTTTTATGGCCACTCCGTATAATTATCATCAAGTTTTTGTTGTTTGATCATAAACATACTCGCATAATAACCATCACAAACTCCCTTTCAGAAATTCCTTTCATCTGAGAACACGATTGAGCTTCTATAAAACGATAAAAACGACTATCTACATTACTGTAAATAGTCGTTCAAAATGTTGATATTATTCTATTCAAATTGAAGCTAAGATACGGATGATTAAGCTCGAACCGATACTCCAGGAAACAGTTAAATGATCGTTTTCTAATAAATTCGTGAACGATATGCTACCCCAATTTATTAAAATATATATTCATAGTTTTTTACCCTCGTTATTCTACGATGATAAAATACTTCTAGCGCCAAATCACAGGCTATTTCCAGCGTATATTCTTTCATTCGAATATTTACGAATTCAATCGCAGCTGCCTCGTGTTTTTTTAGTTTAGTAGTGCCACTTACGGATGGAGCAAAAACCGATAACCGTTGCTGCATTTTGGATATTATCATATTTAATTGTCCTTCATTTATTCCTAGATACTCAGCTAATTCTTTCCTAGTTATGTACTTCTTATTCCACACTGATATGTCCTCACTTTCCATGCGTTAGGATAACGTAAG
>DAMDNS010000460.1:0-2774 GCA_032083605.1 Ureibacillus sp. | reverse complement strand
AAGTTGGAAAGCTGGAAGTAAAGATCATTTGCTTCAGTCCAAAGCACGCTTTCCGCATTCACACCCTGTTGCGTATCAGCCACTGCATAATCGCCTACTGGTGCATCAATAGATTCTGTTAAATTTTGTGTTAAGCCCGTTTCAATCTCATAAATATAGACATTCGAGTGTGTCGCGTTTTTGAAAGTCGCATCACTGCCTGCATAGGCGACAAAACGACCATCATATGAAAATTTTGCTCCTCCATAATAGCCTTCCCGCTCTACTAGGACCGTTTCATTTTTTGTTTCGACATCTACCAAAATTAATGGTTGTCTAAAATCATAATCCTTTTGTTCCTCACGATTTACCCCGATAATCACTTTAGTACCGTCAGGCGAAATATCGTTAAGGGAATGAGAATGCTTTCCTTCTGTGAATTGTTCAATCGATTCATCCTTTAATGAAAGCACGGCAATTTGCGTATAGACATCCTGCTTTGTTAAGCCATGTCCTTTTAAACCATCCATTTTATAGCGCATTTTATCAACAATGTAGGCAGTTGGTTTTTCTTTTTCTTCCTTCGATTTATCGATTGAAGTTGTGAAGGTTGCATCTTCTTTTAAGCTGCTTGTAATCCAGATTTTTTCACCACATGGCGACCAAAGGAATGTATTGACACCTGATTCAAGTGTTGTGATTTTCTTCGCTTCCCCACCAGCTTTGTTGATGATGAACAATTGATTTGCGTCATTTCGGTTTGAAAGAAATGCCACCTGTTCCCCATTTGGCGACCATTTTGGAGAAGAGATGCGTTCCTTCCCAAAAGTCCATTGCGTTATTTCTTTAGTTTCCACATTTAAATGATACACTTCAGAGAAATATTTATTTTCCTTTTCATCAATATACGTTTTAATAAATACAGCTTCTTTGTTATCAGGAGAAAGCTGTGGATTGGTAACAGATTGAATTTTGAATAAATCCTCTTTTTCTATCACTCTTTTTTCCACCATCATGTCCACCCTTTCAAAATACTATTTCGATTTCCGTAATACAAAGTTTATCACTACCTCACTCCATGTCAAACTATTTTTAAAAATCAGAATTAAATCAGTACCAGGTCCACATACAATTCCGAATATTCGGAATTGTATGTGGACCTGGTACTCCTCTCTAAATAAAAAGTGATGTCTCAAAAATTTTGAGACATCACTACCTTTACTATCTATTTTGCTTTTTCGATTTCTTTTAAAGAGCGGCGCAGGATTTTGCCTGTTGAGTTTTTTGGTAGTTCTTCCAGTAAGTCGATTGCTGTCGGCACCTTATATTTAACAAGGCTTTGTGCACAGTAGGCTTGCAGTTCTTCTACTGTCGTGTTGTTATCCTTTAACACGACATAAGCATGTACAGCTTCTCCTAGATTGATATCCGGGAAACCGACTACTGCAGCTTCAACTACATTTGGATGAGTAAATAATACTTCCTCTACTTCACGTGGGTAGACATTAAATCCTCCAACGATGATCATGTCTTTTTTACGATCCACAATATAGAAATAGCCATCCTCATCCTTTTTCGCTAAATCCCCTGTGTATAGCCATTCCCCTCGGAGGGCATTCGCTGTTTCTTCAGGCATTTTATAATAGCCCTTCATCACATTCGGACCGCGGACAATTAACTCTCCAACCTCTCCTACTGGTACTTCATTTCCGTATTCATCGACCACTTTGTTCTCAACATTAGAAATCGACGTACCAATAGAGCCGGCTTTTCTTTCACGATCAAGCGGGTTAAAGCAAGTCACAGGAGACGCTTCAGATAGACCGTATCCTTCAGAAACTTTCACTTTAAACTTCTCTTCAAAATCATATAGCACTTGAACTGGCAGTGGTGCTCCCCCAGATACAGCTAAGCGCAAAGTTGAAAATTTTTCGGCATCCCCTTCAAATTGATAAAGGAAATTATACATTGTCGGAACGCCCGCAAATACGGTAGCTTTCTGACTTCCGGCAAGATCATAAATCTCGCTTGGACTAAATCGGGGTGCCAATAAAACCTTCGCTCCTTGAAGTAATGGCGCATTCACGACCACCGTTAATGCAAACACATGGAATACTGGTAATGTTGCAATAACACGATCTTCATGGGTCATGCTTAAATAATGACCAACGTCGCGAGCATTTGAATATAAGTTGCGATGAGTAAGCATTGCTCCCTTAGGATAGCCTGTTGTTCCTGATGTATATAAAATAATCGCTACATCATCTTCTTCAACTTTAACAGGTTCAACCGAATTTGCAGTTGATGCAAGTATTTGTGAGAAAAGCTTGGTTTTCTCTTTTGCATCGTTTGATAGCGCATTCAATTTTTCGCCTATATCTTGTCCTGTTTCGCAAATAATATAGCTTTCTACCTGTGGTAATGCATTCACCCCTACTTCCACTAAAGGCAGCAGCATATCAAGTGCAATAACAGCTTTTACATCACCGTTTTGAATGATATAAGCAATCTCATCTTGCGTGTACATCGGATTTACTGGAATTGCTGTTGCTCCAATTCGCATAGTTGCATACAACGAAATTAAAAAATGTGGTGTATTTCCTAACAAAAACGCCACATGATCCCCTTTTTCTACCCCTAATTGCTGTAAGCCTGCTGCGAATCTACCAACAGTTTCTTCAAATTCACCGTATGTAGTATCTCTCCCTAAAAAATGATATGCATGTTTTTCGGGTTGTTCTAATGCGGTTTGTCGAACGCGTTCAACTAAATTCAAAACACCCATCCCCCTTTGC
>DAMDNS010000459.1:0-2775 GCA_032083605.1 Ureibacillus sp. | reverse complement strand
AACACTTCCATGGCATGCTGGATCATTTCTTCTGTCTCTGTATCGATGTTGGACGTAGCTTCATCCAAAATCAAGATCGCCGGATCGAAGGCTAAAGCCCGCGCAAAGGAAATCAATTGCCTTTGACCTGAGGAAAGGGTACTTCCCTTCTCAATCACAGGTTCATCTATTCCTTTTTCGAGGTTCTTCAGCACACGCTCTCCACCAACTGCCTCTAGAGCTTTTTCTACTGTTTCTCTAGAAATGCGCGAATCCCTTAAGCTTACATTCGTTTCAATTGTTCCAGTAAATAAATACGGGTCTTGCAGAACGATTCCCATATGCTCGCGGAATGATTGACGAGGAATCGATAAAATATTCTGGCCATCAATTAGGATTTTTCCCTTTTGCGGATCATAGAAGCGAAATAGCAGGTTCATAATCGAGCTTTTCCCTGAACCAGTATGACCAACAAGAGCAATCGTTTCTCCCTTTTTCGCTGAGAAATTGATGTTCTTTAATACATAATCCTCCTCTTTGTAAGCAAAGGATACATTTTCGAATACCACATTCCCTTCATATCTGGGAATGGATTCTTCGCTTACTGCTTCCCCCTTGCGATCAAGCAATTCAAACACGCGTGAACCTGCTACAAGAGAACGCTCCAATTGCGAAAATTGATTGACGATATTCACAATCGGCCCAAATAATCTCGTAAGATAATCTACGAATGCATATAGGGTACCTGCTGTAATTACCTCCATCGTCGTCATCGATTGTGTACCAAAATACCAAATGAAAATGACAAAGAACACTAATCGCAAAACATGCACTAAATTAAAGGACGTTGCCGAATCAAGGAATAATAGCTTTCTTTGATATTCATAGTGCTCATTATTCATTTCAGCAAATTCATCCTTCATTTGCTTTTCACGCTTGAACGCCTGTATGATCGTCATCCCCTGAATCGATTCATTGATCATGGCGTTAATATCAGCTATTTTCGTACGAACGACATGATTATATTGGGAGGCATATTTTCGGTAAGCAATCATCCAGATATAGATAATCGGTACAACGATTAATGCTACCAACGCCATCTTCACATTCAAGATAAATAATGCGACATAAACACCCATTATCGATATAAAGCTTGTTACAAATTGAGATAGCACTTGAACGTATAAATTATGGATGGCTTCTGTATCATTCGTTACACGAGCAACAATTTTTCCTGCCGGTAAATTATCAAAGTAATCGATGGACATCGTTTGAATATGGCCAAAAACATCCTTTCGCAGCTTTTGAATGATTCGGTTTGCACCCATCTGTAAAAAGATAAACATAAAATATCGCAAAATTGCTGTAGCAATCGCCAATACGAAAAAGACAATCAACAAATTGACAATAGGCTGCAGCTCAATTGAACCGGGCGACATATAATTATCAATAATGTACTTCCCTATAAATGGTCCGGCTAAATCAGTGAAAACAGCCAAGGTTAACAAGGCTAACCCTATAAAGATGGGCTTTTTAAAATACATGGCATAATGAAATAAACGTTTGCTAGTACTCATTCGCCTGGCACCTCCTCTAGCTGTTGTCGAACGTATTGTTCCTTGTACCAGCCTTCTTTTTGAAGCAGCTCCTCGTGGGTTCCTTCTTCGATGATTTGCCCCTCGTCTAATACAATAATTTGGTCTGCATGTTGAACAGCAGATAAACGATGGGTTGTAATAATCGTTGTTTTGCCATTTCTTACATGGCCAATATTTTCAATGATTTTCGCCTCTGTTTTTGCATCTACGGCAGATAGCGAATCATCCAAAATCAAAATTTCCGGATTTTTAATCATGGCACGGGCAATCGAAACACGCTGCTTCTGCCCTCCAGAAAGGGAAATCCCCTTCTCTCCCACTAAAGTCTCTAAACCTAATGGAAGATTTTTCAGATCATTTTCAAAGTATGCCATTCTAACCGCTTCATCAATTTCTTCTTTTGAAGCATCTTCTTTCCCAAATAGAATGTTTTCCCGAATCGTTCGTGAAAACAGTACATGATCCTGAGGAACATATCCAATCCATTCGAGCAGCTGTTCTTTAGTAAGCTTTGCTATATCCACTTCACCAACTGTAAATTGACCTTCCTCCAATGGATATTCCTTTAGCAATTGCTTAACAAAGGTTGTTTTCCCTGCACCAGTCTTCCCTACGATTCCAAGTGTTTGACCACGTTTCAAATGTAGTGATATACCCTGCAGATTTTTCATTTGAGACATGGGATACTGGAATGTAAACTCATTAAACCCAAGTGAAGTTGGACTTTCCACATGTACAGGATTGCTTGGATTTTTTACATCCTGTTCATAATCCAGCACCTCTTGAACACGATCAAGAGAGGCATTCCCCTGCTGCATTACATTGATCAATTCTCCAATTGCAATCATCGGCCAAACTGCTAAACCAAGGTAGACATTAAATGTAACCAGCTGCCCAACAGTCATTTCCCCATTAGATACTAGGAAGGCTCCATATCCCAGTGCTACTACATAACTAATCCCTGTACCTACTTTAGTGATTGGTCCGAAAAGGGCATTGATTTTGGCAACATGAATATTCTTTTCATATACTTTCTCACTCATATCGGCAAAGCGCTGTTCATCCTTCTTCTCTTGCACATAGGCACGAATTACGCGAACCCCTGCAACCGATTCAAGCACATTATCATTCAATTCTCCAAAAACATCCTGCGCCTTCATATATCGTTCATGTACAAGCTTCCCTAAATACTGAATTA
>DAMDNS010000458.1:0-2781 GCA_032083605.1 Ureibacillus sp. | reverse complement strand
CAACGTCTTAATTATACAATAATCTTTTTCTTTTGGATATAGCTTACATCTAAAAAAGATACTAAACACAATATTAATTATACTTATATTTTCTCGCTTATGCGCATTATTCATATCTTTGTTATAGTACACAACCTCTATTTCCTTAAATTGCAAATCGTAAACATTTCATGATTTCAAAATAATAAATTCTCAATTAGTCGACATTAATCGAGAAGATATCACAAATTTCTGTTAATTAAATCTTCCTTTTACAAACTTTTCACCAAAAGAAATAATTATCTTGCACGATACAATATTACCCAAACTTATCTGTTTTCATTCCAAAATTGAAAAGAAAATATAATTTGCATTTAAAACAAATTTTGTATATGATTTTTTATATAATTATTCAACCAGCTTGAAAGTGCGAGAAAAGATTGCGATGCTTCGCAGTAAAATTACATAAATTGAAAAAACGATGAGAAAGATTAGTACATTTGTCTCCCGTGCAAAGAGAGTCTGTGGTTGGTGCAAACAGAAGGCGGAGCGATTGGAATGGACTTTTGAGTGGCTTTATGAAGGTAGTAGTAAAGCACGTTTACTTCACGTTACGAAGTCTAAGTGGTCAATTTTGACAAACTGGGTGGTACCGCGGATTCAACATCATTCGTCCCTTTACGTGAAAACGTATATGGGGCGTATGATGTTTTTTTATGGATAAATACTTGGCGATTCGCCAAGTTTTCTAATACTTATAAATCTAGGAGGATTTACGATGAAAACGATTTTTTCAGGTGTTCAACCAACAGGCGTTATTACATTAGGCAATTATATCGGGGCTTTCATGCAATTCCCCGCATTACAAGATGAAGGAAATGCGATTTATTGTATCGTTGATCAGCATGCGATTACAGTTCCACAAGATCCAAAAGAATTGCGCTCAAATATCAGAACGTTAGCAGCTACTTATTTAGCTACCGGAATTGATCCAAACAAAGCAACATTATTTATCCAATCAGAGGTTCCTGCCCACGCTCAGGCAGGCTGGATGCTGCAATGTGTCGCAACAATCGGTGAACTTGAGCGCATGACACAATTCAAGGATAAATCTGATGGAAAAGAATCCGTAACTGCTGGTTTATTAACTTACCCGCCATTAATGGCTGGAGATATTCTTATCTACAACACAAATATAGTACCAGTCGGGGATGACCAAAAACAACATATCGAGTTGACACGTGACTTAGCTGAACGCTTTAACAAACGTTTCGGTGACGTATTTGTTATTCCTGAAATTCAATTGCCAAAAGCAGGCGCACGTATTAAATCATTGCAAGAACCTACAAAGAAAATGAGTAAGTCCGATCCAAATACAAAAGCAACAATTCGATTCTTAGATACACCAAAACAAATTGAAAAGAAAATCAAATCCGCCGTAACGGATTCAGATGGTTATGTAGCATTCGATGAAGTAAATAAACCGGGTGTTTCTAACCTATTAACTATTGAATCAGCTGTAACTGGCATCGACATTCCTTCACTAGTGAAAAAATATGACGGCTTAGGTTATGGCGCCTTCAAACAAGGTGTTGCTACAAGCTTGATCGAGCATTTAACACCGATTCAGGCACGCTTTAATGAGTTAATTGAGTCAGATGAGTTAGATAAAATTCTTGATGAGGGTGCAGAAAAAGCCAATGCGATTGCATCAAAAACAATTACGAGAATGGAAAACGCGATGGGCTTAGGTCGAAAATCAAGATAAACAGGACGATGATTGAACCGATGGCTAAGTAGAGTTCATTAGTACTTACAATAAATGCCCAAACAGCTGACCATGAATAGCCCAGTGTACGATAGTTTAGATAGAGCAGTAAATTACCTACGGACATTACACAAATGCCATAGCTAAATAAAAACAACATAAATCGAAACATGTCCATCATTCCCTTCTATAACTAAATATTCATAAAAGAACATAAAAATGCCTTTAGCTATTCGCTAAAGGCATTTATCTTATCGACAGGTAAATACAAATTCTATTTTAATACGAGATTATAATAAATTAATCAACCTTTTTTAACACAATACTTGCATTATGGCCACCAAAGCCTAGTGAGTTACTCATTGCATACTCAACATACTGATTACGTGCAGCATTTGGAACATAATCTAAATCACATTCTGGATCCGGAGTTGTCAAATTAATTGTTGGCGGCAATACACCTTCTTTTAATGCTAAAGCTGTGAAAATCGCTTCTACCCCGCCAGCTGCTCCTAATAAATGGCCAGTCATTGATTTTGTTGAGCTCATTGCTAAATTATAAGCATGCTCTCCAAATACTGTTTTTACTGCTTTTGTTTCAAACAGATCATTATATGGTGTACTAGTACCATGCGCATTAATGTAACCAACTTGTGATGGATTCACTCCACCATCTTCCAATGCTTGCTGAATTGCACGTGCAGCGCCTTCCCCTTCTGGAGCTGGAGCAGTTATATGATGCGCATCTCCAGTCGAGCCATAGCCCACAACTTCCGCATAAATTTTAGCGCCACGAGCTTTGGCAAATTCGTATTCCTCTAATACTAAAATACCCGCTCCTTCACCAATAACAAAGCCGTCGCGATTCGCATCGAAAGGTCGAGAAGCAATTTCAGCATCTGGATTTAGTGATAGTGCAGTACTTGAACAGAAGCCTGCCACCGCCATGTTTACGATAGGTGCTTCTGCTCCGCCTGTTATCATCGCATCTGCATCCCCACGCTGGATTACTTTAAAAGCATCTCCAATCGAGT
>DAMDNS010000457.1:0-2781 GCA_032083605.1 Ureibacillus sp. | reverse complement strand
TAATAATACTGTGTTACCAGTTACTACGGCAGCTACTGTTGTTCCCAGCATGATTGCGAATGGGAAGTTCCACGGAGAAATGACAACACCAACTCCAAGTGGTACATAAGTATATTTATTAATTTGATTTTGATTTTGCGCTAACGGTTTACCTTTTGCCAGCTCCAACATTTGACGGCCATAGTACTCTAAGAAGTCGATTCCTTCAGCAATGTCACCATCAGCTTGCGGCCATGGTTTACCTGCTTCTTTTGTTAACCATGCAGAAAGCTCAAATTTACGGCGACGTACAATAGCAGCCGCTTTGAATAATACTTCCGCACGTACAACGGGATCTACTTTTTTCCATGTTTTAAATGTTGAATCAGCAATTTGCATCGCTTTTTCAGCTAAATCTTGATTTGCTTTTGAAACCGTACCAACTACTTCAGACGTATTTGATGGGTTATATGAAACGATTTTCTGTTCAGTTGTAACTCGTTCTCCGCCGATAATTAGTGGATATTCATTTCCAAGTTCACTTTCAACTTTTTTTAAAGCTTCTAAATATGCTTGACGATTTTCTTCAACTGAGAAATCAGTTAGTGGCTCACTTTTGTACGGAATCATAAATAATCCTCCTTAAAATAATTACGCTTAGAGTGCGTGTTTCGCTAGAAATTCATAAGTGCAAAAAAAATTTGCACTACTTTCACATTTCTATATATAATAATGCAAAAGATTATTGCGTTTTTCAAGCGATAATTGTTAAAAAAGTCAAATTATTCAGAGGTGAATCTCATTGAATGAGAAACTAAACCAAATCATCAAATTTTACGAATTCGCTATAGAACACGTATCCGTTGGTATTCATGCTGTAGACCATAAAGGACACACCATTCTCTACAATAATAAAATGAAAGAAATTGAAGGCTTTAATATTGAAGATGTTTCGGATCGTTCCATTTTAGAATTGTTTTCCTTCAGGCAAAATGACAGTACATTACTACGTGTCCTACAAACAGGACAAAAGGAAATGAATGTCAAGCAAACCTACTGGAACAAGGATGGTCATGAAATAACAACCATTAATGATACTTACCCAATTTTTGATAAAGATAAAACAATTGGCGCAGTAGAATTTGCGCGAGATATCACTTCTTTAGAAAAGCTCGTCTACCAGCCCCTCCGCAGGTACGGAGAACCATTAACCTTTGATATAATTACGGCAGTTTCAGAACAGATGCAGCTAGTCATAGAGAATGCTAAAAAAGTAGCCCACGCTAGAGTGCCCGTCTTATTGATTGGTGAATCAGGAACTGGGAAAGACATGATTTCAGAAAGTATTCATCACGAATTAAATCCTGCCAACGCTAAATTTGTTACATTATTTAGTAGAAGAACAAATCAATCGATTCTTGAGAGGCTCGATAAGTTGTTAAAAAATGACATGGACTATACATTCTTCTTTGAGCGAATAGAATTCTTATCCCTTCCCGTGCAGCAGCAGCTGCTCGAAATCTTAAACAATCTTTCTTCCGAAAAGCATATGTTTATCGGGAGTATTGGAGATGACCCAATCGATTTAATAAGTAAAGGGCAATTATTAAAGGATTTATATTATTATTTTGCATCGATGACTATTTATATACCTCCATTAAAGGCTCGAAAAGAAGATATAATGCCCTTTGTAACTGATTATTTCAGCCGTCATCGAGAACGTTTTGCTTCGAATATCGAAGGGTTATCAGAGGAAGTCATTAGACTATTTCAGCAATATGATTGGCCGGGGAATTTAAAGGAATTGGAGTTACTGCTAGATGAAATTGCTTCAATGATCACAATTGAAAATCAGGTTACCTACGAAATGCTTCCGCTGCACTTTCGTTTTAAAGTGCAGCAACTTGAGGATGGAACTCGAAAACCAGATTTCTTTATTGTGCAATCAAGCAAGGAACTTTTAACCTTGGATGATTATTTACGGGAAGCCGAGAAGTATTATGTACAAAATGTACTTAACATGAATGAGGGAAATATTACAAAAACAGCAAACGCACTGGGAATGAGTAGGCAGAACCTGCAATATAGACTTCGAAAGTTTAAAAATAAAGATTAGAACACTCGGCTAAGCGCTATTCCTTTTAGCGTTTAGCCATAGGTGTACTTATGCGGACAAGAAAGTTTTTTACTTTCTTATCCGTATAAATACAAAAGAGCAGGCTCTCCCTGCTCTTCTGCTTTAATGTCCCGACTGCTCAATCCAGTGTTGTAGTTTGTCTTTCAAGGATTTAAAACCATCTGCATCACTTTCATCAACGCGGTCTTGTAAGGTTTTTCTTGGCTGATCCTTTTTCTTTTGTGGTGGTGCTTCCTGCAACGCACGCGTAGATAAGCTAATCTTGTCAGATTTTTCATCAATATCCAAAATTTTCACTTGAATCTCTTCGCCCACTTTTAAAAAATCTGCTACATCCTTAACATATCCATACGTAATTTCTGAGATATGAACAAGACCCTGTGATTCTTCATCTAATGCAACAAACGCCCCATAAGGCTGTATGCCAGTTACCTTACCGGTTACAACTTCACCTACTTCGTATTTTTTTGTCATAAAACGGTTCCTACTTTCTATATCTACGTAAATGTCATGTTAAATTATAACATATGTACATTACGGGAACAAAGATTCACCCTATTGGTTCAGAAATTAATTTCAAAACTATCCGAAAAGTCCGCAATCACAAAATATTTGTCTATCCGATTAAAAAATTCATATTTCAGACAAATTATTAGCATAAGTTA
>DAMDNS010000456.1:0-2783 GCA_032083605.1 Ureibacillus sp. | reverse complement strand
TAAAACCAGTACAAGCCTACTTATCTGAAGTTACTTTACGTCTTGCAGATTGGATTTACTTACTTCCACAGGGGGCAGATTCAATTGTTAAAGCAGCGACAAGCGAAATGGCAGCAGGCATGGGGAAATGGGCGAAGAATGATTTTAAAGTTCGGACAAAGGATGACCTTGACGAATACACATACTATGTAGCAGGTTTAGTTGGTGTCATGCTATCGGAGCTTTGGGAATGGAATGCTGGAGTGAAAACAGATCGAGAGCTGGCAATTGGATATGGTCGCGGATTGCAATTGGTGAATATTTTACGAAATCAGGAGGAAGATCTGCGCGAACGTGGTGTAAGTTTTGTTCCTGAAGGCTGGACTCGAAATGACTTGTTTGAATATGCTGAAGAAAATTTAGAAAAAGCCGATCTTTATATGAAGGATATTCATAAGCGTTCAATATTATTATTCTGTCGTCTTCCGCTAGCATTGGCACATAAAACACTAAAATCCTTAAAAGCAGGAAAAGAAAAAATGTCCCGTGAAGAAGTTGAAAAAACAGTCGAAGAAATACAAGCAGACTAATAGAAATTAGAAATGGAGATGTCTCATTAGATTGAAGCATCTCCATTTTTTTAAGCCATTTGCACTTCTGTGCTATAGGTTTGAACATTATTTCTGCCACTATTCTTAGCAACATAAAGTGCCTGGTCAGCTTCTCTTATCGCTTTTTTAATGGCTTCCCCCCGTTCGGCAGGAGAGTTCGTTACAGCAGAGATGCCGAAGCTGGCTGTTACTTTGATCTCTTTTTCTTGAACATTTGCTTTAAAATCCGAGATGGTTAATCTTATCCTATTGGCAAGCTTAACGGCATCTTCTATTTCCATTATAGGCAATAGGATAACAAACTCTTCCCCACCATACCTTCCAATTAGGTCGTGCCTCCCTAACGAGGCTCTGGCCATATTCGCCACCTCAGATAAAACAATATCCCCTGCCTCGTGTCCAAATGTGTCGTTAATCATTTTAAAGTGATCAATATCAAACATGACTAACACAGAGGTTCTTTCTTTTACAATGTCAGATTTTAAGATTTCCAATGATTGATCCATAAAATATCTTCTGTTGCAAACCCTCGTTAAACTATCATAGTTTGCAAGCAATGTTAGCTGCCGCTGCATTTCTACCCGTTCTGTAATATTGACAAAAGTAATGATATTACTTAGAAGGATGCCCTTCTTATTTTTCACCTTTGAAAAACGAACTTGATAGTGAGTATTATGATTTCCCTCTGCATGCTCGTATTCGCATTCGTTTCCATGCTCAATCAGTTCCACAAGCTTCGGATGTTCAGATAATACTAGATGAATACTCTTTCCTATGGAAAAGGGAGATAGAGTTGGTACTACCCGAAGAATGGCCTTATTAAAATCGACAATTACTCCATTATGATCCAGTACGATAACCCCTTCAAGCATGCTATCAAATACCCTTTCCCTAGCTATAGGACGTACACTAAACATCTGTAAAGAAAACAGGGCTATTCCATGAAATATAAAGGAGATGCTCATCGTCACCGGACCTAAATCAATGCCATATGGACTTAAATCGTTTAAATAAAAGAAATTTGCAAATATCGGGACAAATAATCCTGCAACCATTATTAAAAGCTGGATTCGAAACCGAAAAAGTGCTTTTTTCAGCTGTAATAATAATAAAATGATGCTAATCGCAAGACATGAAAATAAATACAGGGAATGCAAATAGAAAAATGGTCCGTATTCTAAGTGTGCAATCGGTACTGGAGCCTCAGCCAGTAATCCTACTGATACGTAATAGAGATGATGGAGCTCATTTGTATGGTGCATAAATATCGTTATTAACGGGATGCTGAATAACAATAAGATAAATCTTTGTCTAAGTTTAATGCCGATATATTCAAAGCACATTAAAAGAATAAAAGCTGGTATATAAGGCATTGCCATATACTCGATTCCCAACCAGAATTTAATATCCTTTAGCGAATTGCTTGATAATTCGATGGCATATGAAAAGGTAAAAACAGCAGATAAAAAAGTCACAACTGTATAAGGTGTACCACCAGGAGCATTTCTTAATTTTAAAAACGAAAAAACTGATAAAATTAAACTCAAAAAACCGGCGAATATAATTAGCAATCTATAAAAGTATAACTCTTCAACCATTTTTATTCTCCAAACTAGAAATAGCAGTTTTGTATTATTATACAATTACATTTGGATGAATGACTAGTAAGTTTTTCCTTAAAATTACATGCAAATTGGTTATCACTATTCTCATAGTAGGTACTAGGAGTTATGGCGTGATAGAAACTAGCGGTTACCTATTATAGGATTATTTTAGGAAATCCTGTTTTTGTTCTTCAGGCACCATGTTTCCACCTGTTGACCAGATTAAGTGGGTTGCATTTTCCATTTTTAAGCCGGTTTCTTTAATGTAGCTTTCTCCTTTATTAAAAAGCGTGATTGGCCCATAAATTCCAGCGTGAGCAGAAGGTTCCATAAAGATCCCTTCTTGTTCCCACATTGCTTTTAGGCTTTCAAATAAGAAAGCATCTTCTACAGTGAAACAGCCACTTAAAATAGGCTCCATCATTTTCCCGACAAATTTTGAGGCCCTTCCTACCGCTAGTCCATCTGCTTCTGTTTGATTGGTTAACCCTACGTCTGTAACAGCAATCTCATCATGAAGACCGGTCATCATCCCAATCAGCATGCACGGAGATTGGGTTGGTTCCCCAAAGTATAGATGGACATGGTC
>DAMDNS010000455.1:0-2785 GCA_032083605.1 Ureibacillus sp. | reverse complement strand
TTCAATTAGCTCTGATTGCAATTGTTCGATTTTCATTTTCGCATTCAACTCCTTCATTTGGTAAAATATATAGTATCCGCTAAATTCTCGCGAAATTTATAAATTGTAGGTGATTTGCTTGAACATCTCATTAAACAATGCACTTCTTCAAACGAACGACCAATTCAAAATCGGCATTATCCATTATACCAAAATTGTTGTGTCAGAATCTCCTCAAATGATAGAAGGTCGCATACAGCTTTATCAGGAAAACCTATATTTGGAACTTCAAGAAAATCCCGTTACATCACGCGCGGGAATTGCAGAATGGCGTGCGCTATGGAAATCATTTGGCGCCGATCCAAATCGTTACCGGCACTCAGCCGAGAGCCTGATGCGTCGAATCTCAAAACAAAACTATTTATCGCCATTCCATTCGGCTGTGGATATCAATAATTTTTTCTCTCTACAATATGAAATTCCAATCGGCATCTACGATATTGAAAAGCTTGCAGGAGATATTGAAATAGGTTTAGGCGATAACCAAACAGGATATGAAGGAATAAACGGCCGATTTAATTCATTAAATCATATTTTATATAGTAAGGATCATGAGGGAGCTTTTGGCAGCCCGTTTGTTGACTCCATTAGAACTGTAGTTACAGAAGAAACCACAGAAGCTCTTCAAATATTCTATTTAAGACCCTCTTTGGACGAAGCAGAATGTAATCAATTACTGGCAACTGCCGGAAAAATGTTTACACAAGTAAATGGCGGAGACTTCCAGAGCTATTTATTAAGCAAAAACAATCTTGTTATTTCAATATAGGGGTGAATGCGATGAAAACTATACCACTTGCAGAAGGGGTCAAGTTAAAAAGTATCTTAACGAGAAAAATCCAAGAACTTATCGGTGAAATTCATCAAGTCTCGCATGCAATTGTGGAAAAGGGACAGCAACCAAAATCTTCTGGACGTACAATCTCGGAGGTTGAGGCTGAACTTGCACAGGTACGCAAGGATTCTCGTTTATTGGACAAGCTGATTTACCGTGCCAATATTGACAATACCGTTTCCTTTAAAGGCGAGGAAATGCCTATTGTTGAAGCAATTGAGCTTGCTTCCCAATTGCGGGCAGAAGCAGCTCTTATCAAACAACTTGGCCAATCGGAAAAAGAAACGCTCTATACTGCGAGTGAGTCTGTTATTTTCTATAATGTGGCCACATATGAACCATCGGAGTATCGAAAACGTGCCATTGAAATTGAAAAAGAGGCACACAGATTATCGAATCTAATCAACGCAAAAAATTATCAGGTTGAAATTGAATTTGACGATTCCAATTATGTCTAAGCTCGGTGCGGTGAGACTCCAAACCGAGGCGTAATGTACTGTCACCCTGCGTTTTCATACAATAACAATAGTAAACCAATTACCTGTAACCAGTTACTTTGTGACCAATAACTAATAACCAACTATAGTGAACGTACACAAAAACTTTTTATAGTAATCTTGAATTGACAGTACTTACGTTAAAAACCACGATTTTTCGCTGCCATACGAAAATCGTGGTTTTTTCTAATTATTCAACTCCGGGCAATACTCGCAGCACCTTCAAATCAGCATCCAATATTGCCTCGACACCTAGTGGAAGTGCAATATTCGGCTCGCAATGTCCTATCATAAATCCTGCCACAGCCGGTTTTCCAAGCGGGTTCAAATACTCTTCAAATAAGGACCACACTTCCTCTAAAGTGCCATCCTTAATGTCTGTGAAGTTTCCAACGACAACCCCCGCTGCCTCTTCTAACTTGCGTGAAAGGCGCAGTTGATTAAGCATGCTGTCGATATTTTCAAGGGATTCACCAATGTCCTCCAACAATACAATTTTATCCTTTGTATCGAATTCAAATTTTGTTCCTAATGTATTGACGAGGCGAGCAAGATTACCACCTGTTAGTTCCCCTCGTGCGCTGCCAGGGACAATTGTTTGCAATGGAGTGAGATTTTCATCGTATTGGATTTCAAATGGCGTAAAAAGCTGCTGGAACATTTTCTTTGAAAGCTCCGAAAGCCCACCCCCATTTATTGAAGAAAGCATTGGTCCGTGAAATGTTACGATATTTGCATATTCTTGAAAGGCAGTATGGAAATATGTCACATCTGAGAATCCCCAGAAGATTTTCGGATTTTCTGTTAGCGATTGATAATCAATACGATCCGCAATGCGGGCAGCCCCGTAGCCTCCTCTTAAGCAGAAGATTCCCTTAATATCCGGATCTTGAATCATCATATGTAAATCATTTAGTCTTTCCTCATCTGAGCCAGCTAAATACTTGCCCGTAAGCCCAACAGTCTCTCCTAACCTCACTTGTAAACCGAGGCTTTCCAGCGTAGCCAACTTATCAGGTAAATACTCCATCGCAAATGGCCCGCCTAAAGCGACTACACCTACTGTATCTCCTGGCGTCAATCGTTGTGGTCTAATTTTCATTTTTCTTTCCTCCAAACACTATTTTGATGAATTGCTATTAATTTACCAATTTATTGAATATCTAGTTACACTATAAAACTATCAAGCTATAATAGATATACTATTCCAAATATTAAGGAGACTTAGCCATGAAATTTCCGCCGCATCTTTTATTAGTTTTAGCAACCGTTCTATGGGGAGGAAATTTTGTAATTGGACGTGCAGTTACCGGTGAAATCCCGCCATTCACTCTTGCATTCTTAAGATGGTGTCTCGCCTTTCTTGTATTCTTCCCAATCGCTTTCAAGCACGTAAAAATAGATTGGCCAAAAT
>DAMDNS010000454.1:0-2786 GCA_032083605.1 Ureibacillus sp. | reverse complement strand
CGATATTGAGAAAAGGATGGAGTTGCCATTACAGTGTTAACTCCAGGATATAGCAATGCACGTGTAATCATTGCGATTAAATCATCCGAACCGTTCCCAAAAATTAATTGTGTATCTTTAACATTCACATGATTGGCAACAGCTGTACGTAATTCTCCTGCATAGCCATCCGGATAAATGGCATGGTTTGAATGATCACTGTTTAAAAATGCCTTGACCTTTGGTGAAAAGCCATAAGGATTTTCATTTGAGGCAAGCTTTACAACTTCATCCAATCCAAATTCTTTTTTTACTTCTTCAATTGGTTTTCCTGGTTTATATGCCTTCATGCCGTATAATTGCTGTTTCCATTTCATATTTAAATGTCTCCTTACTTGTTAGCTTCTTGTACTAAATCTGGACGTAAGCTGATCGCTTCGTTCAAATAGATATGTCGTACATCTTTTTGACTTAACTCTGTATTGATATGCAGTAAAACTCGAATACACAATGGAAGAGCGTTTGGGACACTCATTTCATGGGTACACATTGTAGGAACATACTGCCAGCCCTCGATGGAACGTACTGCTTTAGCAGGAAATCCAGAAGTTATATCCGGAGTCGTTGAAATCAGAACAGAAATAATGTCTTCCGGTTGTATATCATTCGCTCTCACAATTTCTTTTACCAAGGTTTCGGTTTCATTGAAAATAAGCTCGGCTCTATCCTCGGTAACAGTTGTTGCCCCTCTTACCCCTCTAATCATTTACACACCTCCAAAAGTAGCCTACGATACTCTAAATCTACCTCTCTGCATTCTGATAGCTCGATAGGCTGAATAAAAGGTTCCCCAATCGTGTTAAGTAAAACAAATTGCAATTCACCATATTCAACCTTTTTATCTTTCACTAGGAATGGCTCTAATGCTTCAAATGTATAATTTGAAACAGCATCAAATGGATAGCCATTGCTATAAGCAAACTGTAAAAAGGATTTTGTGAATTGACGCGGAATTTTGCCGTAACGCTCACTTAGAATAAGTGCATAGACCATGCCTATCACAACCGCTTCTCCATGAGCCAATCCCCCATAGCCTGCTGCCGCTTCAATGGCATGCCCATATGTATGACCAAAGTTTAAATACTTTCTTACAGACTGCTCGGTTTCGTCTTCAGCCACTATTCTTGCCTTCACTTCGATGCCCGCCTTTAAATAGCTTGCAAGCTGATTATCGGGAATGCTCGTAATCGAGGAAATAGCCAGCAATTCCTGTAGCCATTCGTCATTAGAAATCATGGCATGCTTGATCACTTCTGCCATTCCAGAACGTATTTCACGTTCACTTAATGTACCGAGAAATTGAATGTCATAAATCACTCCCTCTGGTTGATAAAAGGCACCAATCAGATTTTTTCCCTCGGGGTGATTTATAGCTGTTTTGCCCCCAACTGCCGAGTCATGCGCTAATATCGTAGTAGGAATTTGAATAAAAGGGATTCCGCGCATATATGTAGCTGCAACAAATCCTGATAAATCACCTACCGCGCCACCGCCGAACGCCACTAAAAGGGATTTTCGTGTGCATTTCTGTTCGATTAAAAATGAATGAGCGTCTTTATAATTTTCAAAGCTTTTGCATTCTTCACCTGATGGCATGACAAAAACCTCAAAAGAATAAGGGAAATTTGCAGTGAAATAGCTGCCTTGTGCCTCCCAAACATTTTTATCTGTTAGAACGATGATTTTATCTACTTTAGGCAATTTTTCGTATAAGGATTCAATTGCACTTGTTAAAATGTTGTTCCCAATCACAACCTCATACTTGTGCGATGCTGTGTTTACCGGAATTTTCATTTTTAAAACTCCTTTGAGTATTTTCGCATTTCATCTATTTGTGCTTTTAGCTGCGGCAACTGGTCACTATGGAATTGCTCGACAAGGACATTTGCTACTTCCCATGCAATAACATTTTCTGCAACGATTGATGCTGCCGGTACAGCACAGCTATCCGAACGTTCAACACTTGCTTTAAACGGTTCTTTCGTTTCAATATCAACACTCTGTAATGGTTTGTACAATGTAGGGATCGGTTTCATGACACCACGAACAACAATTGGCATTCCTGTTGACATACCGCCCTCAAGCCCACCTAAGCGATTTGTTGCACGAGTATATCCGTTTTCTTCATCCCAAAGGATTTCATCATGCACCTCTGATCCTTTACGACGGGCCATCTCAAAGCCAATGCCAAATTCAACGCCTTTAAATGCGTTAATGGACAACATTGCCTGTGCAAGTCTGCCATCTAATTTTCGATCGTAATGCACATAGGAACCAATGCCTGCTGGAAGGCCCTCAACAATTACTTCCACAACTCCACCAATGGAATCTCCTGCTTTTTTTGTATCATCAATCATCTGAACCATTAGGCTGGAAGCTTCCGCATCCACACAGTAACATGGGTCCTGCTCTACGATTTCTCGGATTTCATCTGCTGACTTGCCAGCTACTTTTGAAGTATCGGCTTTTATGCCTGCAATTTCCGTTACATGGGATACAATAGAAATTCCTAATTCACTTAGTAAGGCCTTTGCTACGGATCCTACTGCCACACGAACAGTCGTTTCACGGGCACTAGAGCGCTCTAGAACATTACGCAGATCTCTATGGCCATATTTCATGCCCCCAACCAAATCCGCGTGTCCTGGCCGTGGACGGGAAATTTGACGTTTAATCTCATTTGGATCTATATCCTCCGGTAGTGGATCAGCCCCCATAATCTTTGTCCAATGTTTCCAGTCATCATT
>DAMDNS010000453.1:0-2790 GCA_032083605.1 Ureibacillus sp. | reverse complement strand
TTTGCGTGAATAGACCTGCCTGTAGACCATAAGAAACATTATTGGATTTTTGGATAGCTTCTCTTAAATCTTTTACACGATCTAAAATGACAACAGGGCCAAATATCTCTTCCTGAGCAATTTTACTTTCAGAATCAACATTCGTGAGTATAGTAGGCGTATAGAAAGCGCCTTTTCTTTTACCACCATAAAGTAGAATTGCACCATTCGAGAGTGCTTCCTCTACTAGATTCTCGATTCGAATCGCTTCTTTTTCAGTTATAAGTGGACCCATATCTGTGCTTTCGCTTAATTTATCCCCTACTAATAGGTGACTTGTACGCTCAATCAATAATTCCTCGAAAATAGAATAAATCTCTTCTTCGATATAAACCCTTTGAACCCCTAAACAGTTTTGACCAGCTGCCCAAAATGCACCTGAAGCAATAGAAGCCACTGCTTCTGGTATATCTGCATCACGAAGTACAATTGCTGGTGAATTTGAACCAAGCTCCATCCCGAATTTTTTAATACCTGCTTGGGCTGCAATTGATTTACCTGCCTCATAGCCGCCAGTAAAGGAAATCATTCTGACTGCTGGATGTGTAACAAGAACCTCTCCAATTTCACGGGAATGTCCTGTAATGACAGATAAAATCTTTTTTGGTAAACCGGCCTGTTCAAAAGCTTCAGCAAGCAATAGCGCACTTAGTGGGGTAACAGTAGAAGGCTTTATGATAATTGCGTTACCCGCTGCAATTGCCGGCCCCAATTTATGTGCCACTAAATTTAGTGGATCATTAAATGGTGTAATTGCAACAATTAACCCAATCGGAAACCTTTGGAAATAGCCTAGTCGATTTTCATTTCCTTCCATTTGGTCAAAAGGAATTGTTTCCCCATGGATTCGCCTTGCTTCTTCTGCGCTTATTCGTATCGTTTCGATACAACGTTTTACTTCTTTTCTAGCTTCTCGGATTGTTTTGCTTCCTTCTGTTGCAATTGTTTCAGCGAAAAGCGATTGTCTTTCTTCAATCCATTTTGCAGCATTATTTAAAATACGCATTCTCTCAAATGTAGATAAGCGACTTGCAATCTCTGCTCCTTTCTTTCCTTCTTCTATAGCAAAAATTGCCTCCTCTTTTGTTGCAGCAGGTACCTGTGCGATGATTTCTCCATCTTGCGGATTTTCAACATCAATCATCCGAGTGCCTGCTATCCATTCACCTGCTAATAACATTTTCCTCTGTAGTAATGTTTTTTCCATGCTCTCTCTCCCCCACTGTTTGTTGAGTACGATGGATATTGATTAAATCTATTAAAATAGAAAATCCAGTCTCGACCTTACCTGCACCAGCTCCGATTAAAGTAATTGGACCTGCAAGATCACAAGTGTAGGTAATGGCATTTGTAGCGCCTGTTATATTCGCTAGCGAATGGTCTAAAGAAATCATTTCCGGTTTTACAGAAGCTGTGATTGTCCCTTGTTCATTCTTTAATTTTGCAATCAGCTTCCATTTTTTTCCTTCACGCTTAGCCTGCTCGATTTGCTCTTTTGTTAAATGAGAGATTCCTTGACGTTCTACATCAGTAATTTTCAGCGGAACCCCCAGGACAACATTGGATAAGATGACAATTTTGTATAGAGCATCAAAACCTTCGACATCACTAGTTGGATCTGCTTCAGCATATCCAAGGCTTTGTGCTTCCTTTAAAGCTTCCTCGTAGGATAATCCATCTTCCATACGAGTCAGCATATAATTTGTCGTACCATTTAAAATTCCTTGGATTTCAGTAATGTCATTTCCTGCTAATGAAGTAATAGGCATTCTTAGAGCAGGTGTTCCGCTCATTACAGAACCCTCATATCCCCAAAGCACCTGATGTTTCTTAGCTAATGCATGCAACTCCGGAAATGCTAAGGCAACAGGACCCTTATTGCTCATAATGACATTTCTTCCATGCTCAAAAGCACATTTACAATGATCGATTGCCGGCTGTCCAGTCTTCACATCTGTAAAAGTAACTTCTACAATTGTGTCAGCGTTCGAATTTTTAATCGTTTCAAAGCTATTCAAGCCTCGAATTAATCCTTGCTGTTCTGGATAAGCATCTAGTTTGCCTGTTTCTTTTACTGTTTTTAATAATGCCTCAATGGAAAGCCCTTCTGGATGATAAAGCGAACCTTTCATCATATCACTCACTGCAACGATTGTTGCATCAAGTCCAAATTGTTCTTCTAGCATCTTACTTTTGTTTTGAATAATTTCAGCAAATCCTTGACCGACTACACCAAATCCTAATAATGCAATACGATGTTTCAAACTTATCTTCCTCCTTTCGATTATATCGCTTCATTTTCATTATTCAGAAAATTTTGTGGAAGCTGTGCAACTCCCGTTAAATAGTTTAATAGTGTATGAGTTAATATCGCTGTTCCTACAGGCAGACATCTCTCATCAATATCAAAAATCGGTGTATGAAGATCTCGTTTTACCCCATCTGGAATGGAACAACCAAGGAAAAACATAGCACCTGGTACTCTCTTCGTCATATGGGAGAAATCCTCTCCTCCCAAACCAAATGGAATATCAAGGATATTCATTGTAGGAAACAATTCAGTTACAACGTCCTTTAAAGCTGTATTTACTCGTGGATTGTTAAATAATGCCGGTTCTCCATGCATGATTTCTAATTCATATGAACCGCCAAATGCCTCAACAATCGAAAATGCCTTTTCCAGGCGTTCTTCAAGCTCTATCCGAACCTCGGGTGTATAGCTTCTAAGTGTCCCCTGTAAATACACTTCTG
>DAMDNS010000452.1:0-2801 GCA_032083605.1 Ureibacillus sp. | reverse complement strand
CAGTTCCTACTTATTCTTATGTTTCTGTAGTCGAGCTTTCAAACTACCTATCAAAAGATTCATCTGAAGATCCATACCAAAACCCACATGTCCGTGCAAGACTATATCCAGAATTGCCTCGCACAAAATACGTTTGCTTCTATCCAATGGACAAGCGTCGTGAAGGCAACGATAACTGGTATATGCTAGATATGGAAGAACGTCGTAAGTTAATGCATTCTCACGGTTTAATCGGTCGCAGCTATGCTGGCAAAATTAAACAAATCATCACTGGTTCAGTCGGATTAGATGATCATGAATGGGGCGTAACTTTATTCTCCGAGGATATGCTTCAATTCAAGAAAATCGTTTACGAAATGCGTTTTGATGAAGTATCTGCTCGTTACGGCGAATTCGGTGAGTTCTTAGTCGGGAACTTATTGGATGCTGACAAATTAACAACATTCCTTACAGTCAAATAATTTAGTAAAACTGCAGGTGCTCGCACCAAAGAAAAACGAGGCGTAATCGAATGATCGATCCTACGCCTCGTTTTTTTCTTGCTCTTCTTTTGTTTTCAAAATTAAGATAATCGTATTTATAAAAAATCCGATAACAACGATTAAAACAAATAAAAACCAATGCAACGGCTGCCCGTAAAAACTAGCGATCAAAAAAGAAATAACCGCGCTGATGACTATTGAAACCCAAATACCCAATTGCATAGGATCATCCCCTATTAAATTTCTTCAACTAATGCACGAATCTCCCTTTACTTTAGAATAGCGCCTGGCAAAATGGCGAACGAACTCCTACTCTAGTTTTATTTTATTAATAATTCGATATTTTTATACAAAATTAATGAACTCTTTACTCCTTTGTACATACATTAAAAACATGGGCGATTTTTTATAATTTTTTATTCTTAAATGGTAGCAAATGCATACAGTGTTATGAGGAGGTATGCCATATAGCTGTTTTAGCAGCCAATGATGCTCAAGTTTCCTTAAATGCACATACAGTGTGCGCTGAAGCTAGAGAAGATGGAGGATTAGGTATGTTGTTGGTAGGCAATGTCGGTGTTAATGGTAGATTAGCTGATTGCCTGGATACAAAAAACAATCCTATGCGTGAACAAATGGTATATCAAAATCCAGGCAGGTAGGTTATAGGCAACACAAAAAGCCGTTTTTTATCAATCAGCATCAAATCGAAATGTTTACTTAAGCTAGGATGTGTCATAATGGCGAACACTTCCAACCAAGAATGAAGATTATAGGTTATTCGCACCTTTGGGACCGTCCTACCCAGCGATTCAAGCAACGAAAAACAGGATGTGATTGTTTCTTACCTTGGACACAAAGCTGTCCGACTGTTTTACTTCATTTAAACGAAATTAAAAAATGAGAAAGGGTGTTTTTTTTGACATATTACAATTGGGGTCAAACAAATCAAAGCAGTCAGCAATATCCAACAACTGGACAATTTCCAACAGGTCAGTTTCCTGCTGGGCAGTTTCCTGCTGGACAGTTTCCCGCAGGGCAAGTAACTATTCCTCCGGCGCAAACTACTGCTAGACCTGTTACTGCAGCTGCTTTTCGTGAAGAATCATACATCGAAAATATTTTACGATTAAACCGCGGAAAAGTGGGGACTTTTTACTTTACGATTCCTTCAGGTAATGTAAGCGAAACTGAAGGAGGCACTACAAGGGTTGTTCAAGGTGCAGTTGTAGAGGCCGGCCGTGACCATGCCATTATTGCTGAAACAGGCACAGGGCATACTTACTTGTTCCCTATGATTTACTTTGACTTTGCAGAGTTTACTGAACCTATCAACTATTTGCCAAGTTCTCCGCTGCCACTTAGATAATTATTAAGTCGATTAAAAAGCTCAATTTTTTCCAAAACGATTCTGAATTGAAGCTTATCTTAAGTGATTTCTTATTCGATAAAAAAGCGTAGACACAGTCGATTTCGCGACCTTGCCTACACCCAAATCCACTTCTAATTGGAAGTGGATATTTTTTTCGGATAAAAAATTGTCTCAACCTTTCTTATCAGCATGAGTGCAACTATAGCTACACGCTAAAAGATTTTGCGTTTAGCCAATTTTTCTTATACCTTGCTTTAAGTATTTTAATGCAGCCAGCCCAAGCGTCTTGGCAGCAATCAACATTGCCCTTTCATCAAAGTTAAATTGTGCATGGTGATGCGGATATGCTTCCTTCCACGCCGGGTCCTTTGCTCCTGTAATGAAAAATGTACCTGGTACTTTTTCTAAATAATAAGCAAAATCTTCTCCTACCATTAAAGGCGCACATTCAGATACATTTTGGACTTCTGTAATCTGGCATGCTACGTCAGCAAGAAAGTGTGTTTCTTTTTTATGATTCACAACGGGTGGATAGCCTCTTGTAAATGCATACTCATACGTTGCATGGAACCCATCACAAACGGATTTCAGAAGAAGCTCAATTTCTTGCTCAATTTGGGTACGAACCTGTTCATCAAATGTTCGTACCGTTCCTTTTAACTCTACCTTCTCCGCAATTACATTGAATGGATTTATCGCTTCAAAATGCCCAATCGAAATAACAGCCGATTTGAGAGGATCAATTCTCCTAGAGACAACTGTTTGAAGCTGTGTAATGAATTGAGAAGCTACAACAATCGAGTCGACGGAGTTATGCGGCTCGGCACCATGCCCACCTTTTCCCTGAATCGTAATTTCTAAACGATCCGCTGCAGCCATAATCGCACCATTGCGAACGTGTATATCCCCAAGTGGTGTAGGTGCCCAAAGATGTGTGCCAAAGATGA
>DAMDNS010000451.1:0-2828 GCA_032083605.1 Ureibacillus sp. | reverse complement strand
TACTATAATTTTGTTTCGATTGGTTTTATTATTCTACACTTGATAAATTCTTCCCCTATTAAAAATGAAACTATGTTTTTTCACTGGCATGTAATGATGAACTTATCGAGTCTGACAATTGCTTCAAATCCAAAACCCCACTCACTTCTCTATCAACTACTCCTTCAATGTTTTACTCTAGCAAACTCATCAGTCGAGAAGCATATTGTAATACAAAAAGAAGTCGAAGCGCTTTATAAGCACTCCGACTTCTATATTATATTTTAGGCTGGTCTAATGATGCTTTCTACAATTAGTCACGGTGACGCATTGTTGGGAATAATAGTACATCGCGGATTGATTGAGCATTTGTTAATAGCATGATCAGACGATCGATACCAATTCCAAGTCCACCTGTTGGCGGCATACCGTATTCTAACGCTTCAATAAAATCATTATCCATGTCATGCGCTTCATCATTACCCGCTTCTTTTTCAGCAAGCTGCGCTTCGAAACGCTCTCTTTGATCGATTGGATCATTTAATTCTGTAAAGGCGTTTGCGTGTTCACGACGTACGATGAATAACTCGAAACGATCTGTGAAGCGCTCGTCTTCTGGGTTTTTCTTCGCTAAAGGTGAGATTTCCACTGGGTGCCCATAGATGAATGTCGGTTGAACTAATGATTCTTCTACTTTTTGCTCAAAGAATTCATTAATGATATGGCCTACTTCATGTACATCTTTTATTTCTACACCATGTTCTTTTGCTAAACTTTGTGCTTCTTCTTTCGTCATTGGCTTCCAGAAATCTACACCTGTCGCTTCTTTAACTGCATCTACCATATGTAGACGTTTCCAGCCTGGAGCAAGGTGGATAATATCTTCCCCATATTGAACATCTGTAGTACCTAACACTTCTTGAGCAATGTGGGAAATAAGATTTTCTGTAAGCTCCATAATATCTTTGTAGTCAGCGTATGCTTCATAAAGCTCTAATAAAGTGAATTCTGGGTTATGTCGTGTTGATACACCCTCGTTACGGAATACACGGCCAATTTCATAAACTTTTTCAAGTCCACCTACAATTAGACGTTTTAAATGTAATTCAATTGCAATACGTAGGTATAGATCCATATCTAAAGCATTGTGATGTGTAATGAATGGACGAGCAGCAGCCCCACCAGCAATTGTATGCAATAATGGCGTTTCAACTTCAAGGAAGCCCTGCCCATCTAAATAAGTACGCATTGCACGAATAATTTTAGAACGCGTGATGAAAGTTTCTTTGCTTTCTGCATTCGTCATTAAATCTAAATAGCGTTGACGGTAACGTTGTTCTACATCTTGTAGACCATGGAATTTTTCAGGCATTGGGCGTAAAGATTTTGATAGGAAAGTAAACTCTTCCGCTTTTACAGATAGCTCACCTACTTGCGTACGGAATACATTTCCACGAATCCCTACGATGTCGCCCAAGTCAGCTTGATTAAATAAGTCATATTGTCCGTCGCCAACATGGTCTTTACGAACATAAATTTGAATTTGTCCTGCTAAGTCTTGAATATGAGCAAAGCCCGCTTTCCCTTTACCTCGCTTTGTCATGATTCGTCCAGCTATTACAACTTCACGTAAGTTCTCTTCTAATTCTTCTTTTGAATATTGCTCAAACTGTTCTACCACTTCGCTTGATAAGTGTGTACGTTCGAAACGGCTACCAAATGGGTCCATGCCGTTTTCACGAATATTTGTCATCTTTTGGCGTCTCACCAAAAGTTGGTCATTTAATTCTTCAATGTTTGACACGTGTTTCACTCCTTATAATTGTGCTTTTTTAGTAGAGCTCAAGTTAAATGGGTGGCCGTTGCGGGAATTCCGTTTCCATTTAGCGAAGTCGGATTACTTCGTTACTCAGAACGCCATTTAAATCCCACTACGCCCTTTTGCCTAAACAAAATTACTTGTATTCCACCAATAGCGTTCATTTAATCCATAATGTACCTATTGTACACAATTTCCGCACTCTATTCACCTCTTTCGTTTTATTTTGTTTGCTTTCATAAATGTTTCATTTTTCAAAAAATTAAATCCCATCCTATATTCCAAGCTGGACATGAAATTATGTTTTATTTTTTATCCAAGTTTATTTATTCCTCTATCGAAGTAAAAATATGCTAAAATTTCCACAATACCTAGAAAGGGGATTTGATGATGTATCGTAATTTAAATGATTTTATTCAAGAATGGGAAAGAAATAGTGCGGGGACTTTAGCGATTTTCGAGTCAATTACTGATGAAAAAAAGCAAACAGCGATTGTTGAAGGACATAGCTCCCTTGAATCCTTAAGCTGGCATTTAACGACTGCTCCTGCTTATTTCATGGGGCAAGCCCAACTCTCACTTGATGTGGAGCTTAACCCTAAAAACACACCGGCATCTATTAGTGAAATTATCGATACTTATAAAGCTGTAATCGAGAATGTTGTAAAATTGGCTAGGGAAAATCTATCGGATGAAAAGCTTTTAACAGAAGTAAATAGCCATGGGCAAATGACTCCAATCGGTGCAATACTTCGTTTAATGGTCGATCACCAAACACATCACCGCGCTCAAATGCAAGTATTGCTTCGTCAAGCAGGTTTACGTGTTCCAGGCGTTATGGGTCCAACTAAAGAAGATTTAGCGAAATAAAATTCGAAAGTCATCCCAATAGGACATAGTTGATTTCCTCCAAACATTGGACTCTCTTATCCATAAATAAAAGGGCATCCTTCTCTCAAACTCGATAAAAGGATGCCCTTATTTTATTACATTGCTTCAGCAGTTTGCTCTTCGTTCCCCGCTAATTCAA
>DAMDNS010000450.1:0-2828 GCA_032083605.1 Ureibacillus sp. | reverse complement strand
GAGATATTCAAAGAATCGGTACGGATATCTTTTTATGCACACCAGAAAATGTAGAAGTATCTGGTGAAATCTCAAATTACTTTTCCGAGGAATACTAGCTTCATTCCCTCTATAGGAATGAAGTTACCCTCTGATTTTCAAGTACATACGAAATTTCAAGCTAGCTTTGAGTAACAGTTACTCCTGGCATTTAAGGGGAATTTAAATTTAGAGAGGGTTATCAATTCATATGTTACCATCAATAATAACGATCATTTCATTGGCATTCTCGATTTACTCGTTTATGCTAATCATTTACATTTTAATGTCTTGGGTTCCGGCTGCTCAACAATCTTCATTTGGCCGTTTATTAGCAAAATTATGTGAACCGTATTTAGGCTTCTTTAGAAAGTTTATTCCACCAATCGGGATGATTGATTTTTCACCGATTATCGGAATTCTATTATTAAGCTTTATCGAACGAGGCGTAAAAATCGTTCTAATCAATATTTTTAGCATGATGGCATAGGACAAGCCCCTACGAAAGTGGGGGTTTTTTGGTTACCTAAAATTGAATTCTACTCTACTGTCAGAAATCTAAAAGAAGACATGGCTCAATTATCGCAAAAATTTGATTAGTTAGATGTAGTTATTAAATAATACTAAAGAATAGTGGAATAATAAAAAACAATAGCAAACAAAGTGAGGCTTCCAATCATGGAGCATTTAATACAGCATTTTCGAAAAGATGAACAAACCTTTATAGAAAAGGTCATTGGCTGGCAAAGGGAAGTGGAGGATCGGTTTGCGCCGAAGCTGACGGATTTCCTTGACCCGCGGGAAAGGTTTATCGTTTCTTCTATTATCGGACAGCTAAATGATTTACATGTAAAGGTGTATGGCGGATTTCAAGAGGCGGAACGTCAAAGACTTTTTATCTGCCCAAATTACTTTGAACCTGCACTGGAGGATTTCCAGATTTCCTTTTTCACGATTCACTACCCTTCAAAATTTATGCAGCTCAAACATCCTGACGTTCTTGGGGCTTTGTTGTCTCTAGGGCTGGGACGAAGCAAATTCGGGGATATTCGAATCGAGGGCGATACGATTCAATTCGCGGTAGTAGGGGAAGTGCAAGATTATATTTTAGCCAACCTTACTTCAATTGGAAAATCCAAAGTAAAGCTGGATCCATTGACAGCAGCAGATCCATTAATCACTATAACGGAAGAATGGTTGGAAAAGACGTATACTGTATCTTCAATGAGGTTAGATGTAATTTTGGCTACAGTCCTGAATATATCTAGGCAAAAATCCCAAAGCTTAATCAAAGCCGGAAAAGTAAAAGTGAATTGGACGGTAAGGGAAGATACGTCCTTTGAGGTCCAGGAAGGGGATGTCTTGTCGGCTAGAGGATTTGGAAGGATTAAGGTTATGATGACCGAAGGACGAACAAAAAAGGATAAAATACGACTTCAAGTAGGACGATTAGAGCAAAAATAGTAGATTAAAGTTAAAATTTACGAAATTTTGATGTAAAGAGACGAGCAGCACTGTATAATAGAGTAAGATATTTCAAATGAGAAGGAGTGTTGACCAATGCCATTATCACCTCTTGATATACATAATAAAGAATTTACTAGAGGCTTCCGCGGATATGCAGAAGACGAAGTGAACGAATTTCTTGATCAGATCATTAAAGATTATGAAATTATCCTTCGTGAGAAAAAAGAGTTAGAAGAGAAAATTAAAACAATGACTGAGCAAATGAGTCACTATAATACATTAGAAGAAACATTGCAAAAATCAATCGTTGTTGCGCAAGAAGCTGCAGAAGAAGTGCGTCGTAATTCTCAGCAAGAGGCAAAGCTCATTATTAAAGAGGCAGAAAAAAATGCTGACCGTATTGTAAATGAAGCATTAGGCAAGGCTCGTAAAATCGCAATTGAAATTGATGAATTGAAAAAGCAATCAAAAGTTTTCCGCAATCGCTTTAAAATGTTGGTGGAAGCTCAGTTAGATCTACTAAGTACGGATGACTGGGATCACTTAATGGAATACGATGTTGGCCTAACAGATATTCAAAAACACGCTAGAAAAGATCCTGATGAAATTGAATTAACTAGTGAAGAGCTAAATAATCTTTTATAATTCGTGATTTGCTTGACGAAAATTAGTTGTTTCCATATACTGATAACACAAGAATTAAAAATAGCGTAAAATATGCATTGACGGAGACAGTATTTTTTGAAAGTGGTCAAAAGCGATTCGAGGATGGTGAAAGCTCGAACGAAGCATTCAAAAAAGAAAATCACTCCTGAGCAAAATTACTGAAAAGAGATACGGCAATGTATTTCTTGAAGTAAGTAATTTCGTAAACACTTGCGTTAAAGTGTCTAAGAGGCAACCAAAACTTGAATTGGGTTGCAAATTAGGGTGGTACCACGAGTTATAGCTTCTCGTCCCTTTTTCAGGGATGAGGGGCTTTTTTTATTTGTCAAAGCAATTATAAAATTTTGCCTGTATTGGCAACTACTATGAGAGCCGCAAATTTTTTTGATCAAGTTGCGTTTTCAAGACTGCGTACCATCAGTCAATTTTCTAATTCGACGACTAAATTTTAGGAGGATGTAACAATGGTAGAGTATAAAGATACATTATTAATGCCAAAGACAGATTTCCCAATGCGCGGAAATTTACCTGCCAATGAACCAAAAATGCAAGAAAAATGGAATGAAATGGACATCAATGCACTAGTTTTAGAGCGAACAAAGACGCGCCCGCACTTCGTTTTACATGATGGCCCTCCATATGCAAACGGAGACATCCATATCGGTCACGCATTAAAC
>DAMDNS010000449.1:0-2830 GCA_032083605.1 Ureibacillus sp. | reverse complement strand
GTTCAATACTGGAATCCTGTGCCAATAATGTTGTTAGATTTGCTATCGCCATTGACATTCCGGTACTTTTTGAACCCAGCGCCAACCCTTTAAAGATTTCGTTTGTAAAGGGCAGTTTCATTTCCGCCATTTTTTGGATGACCTGTAGAGCTTCCTGCTTTGTAATAGACTGAGGCAAGTTTTTTAACCAATTTTCTGCTTGTACTAACGATTCCTTAGAAATAGGCAATTGGTTTTTCACAAAATGAGCAAGCACCTGCTGCATTTCTTGTGTTTTCGGGATGTTCATCGTATCCAATAACTGATTAAGCTGCTGCATAGTCGTTTGAGATTGCTGCATTGGCCCTGTAACAACTTTCAACTCCGGTTGCGGGTTCATGTTCGTTACTTGAAAAAAATGCGCGTCTCCCGCTTTTAAGGGCGTTTCTAGCCTAGCGTATAATTTGTTCTGCCCAACCTGGATTTCAGCCATTTGATCAGGGTAAAGCTTTTTGATTGTCCCGTGAAACACTTGTCCCTGTTTTAATGATAATGGCTGATTCTGTTCAATAGTGGATTGTTGAATTTGTATTGGATTAAATGATGTAGATGTCATAGCAATACCCGCTCCTTCGCCCCAACCATTGATTTAATCGGCTCAAAACTTTTCCGGTGTTCCTCTATATAACCGTACTGTTCCAGTGCCTCTACATGTTGCTTTGTCCCATATCCAGCATTTTGATCAAATCCATAGGCAGGATATTTCTTGTGAAGTTGTTCCATATATTCATCCCGCGCATTTTTCGCTAAAATGGACGCGGCCGCAATGCTCAAGCTTTTCGCATCCCCCTTAATAATCGATTTTTGCGGTATATTAATCGGTAAAGTCATAGCGTCCACAATACAAAAGTTTGGACAGACTTTTAAGTTTTCAACACTTTTTTTCATGGATTGCTTTGTCGCTTCATAAATGTTTAATTCGTCAATTACTTGTGCACTTTGAAAGTGGATCGAGTATGCCAATGCATATTGCTTGATAATTGCTGCGAATTCTTCTCTAGCTTTTTTCGGTAACTGTTTCGAGTCATTTATCCCCAAGAATTTCTCGCAATCTCTTGGCAGTATGACCGCAGCTGTGACAACCGGACCTGCCAGTGGGCCACGACCCGCTTCATCAATTCCTGCCAAAAATTCTTCTCCCGAGGATAAAAAACCCGCATCGAACCGTACTTTACTTTCATGCTCTTCAAGTATTCTCTTTTCTTTTTGTATACGATTGTTCCACTGCTTCCAGGCTTTTTGAACCCCGGCCCGTTCGTCTGTTTCGATTTCTTTCATCCAGGCTTCATATTTTTGTGCTTCGTTTAAAGCTGCTGTAATTTCTTTAATTGTTTTAACCATATGTAAGACACTTCCCTATATTTTCTCTCTTTATATATCGGCATTTTTCCTTGATATCAAAGAATCTTTTCCAAATTTCGAATTACATTTCTCTATTATCAAGGTAACACAGTTCCTTGTTCATTAGGTAAATTTCAGTCTATAATGGGAGAGACATGAATGGAGGAAATCTTATGAAAAAACTTTTCCCTCTTTTTGCAAGCGTTATCCTGATTTTGAGTGCATGTGGGAACGCTGCTAAGGATAAACATACCGAGGAAGAACACGCAGCTCACAAGAATGCTGAAGAAGCTCAAACTAATACTGAGGCCGCTTCGTCTACCGATCATGAATCCCATGATCATGCTTCAGGTGACATTCAAGAATTGACTGCATCGGCTGATGTCCTCCCCAGCTTTTTGGAGGGACAGCATGAGGATATACAGCTTGTCTATCAAGTGGCAGGAAAAGCGACAGACATTCTGGAATGGATTCCTTGCTACTGTGGATGCGGGGATTCAGTAGGACATCGCAGCAATTTAAATTGTTTTATAGCTGAAACTCGCGAAGATGGGTCAATCCTGTGGGACGATCACGGGACACGCTGCCTAGTCTGCCTAGAAATCGCGGTAGAATCCGTTCAAATGGCTCAACAGGGTAAATCCTTAAAAGAAATCCGCGAAGCCATTGATACAAAATACAAGGATGGATATGCGGCGCCAACACCAACGGACATGCCAGCATAAGTAAGTTAAAGAGGTAGAGAAAAAACTCATTTTTTCTCTATCTTTTTTTGATGATTGGTATCCATGCGGGAGTGGAGTTTCTTTGAGAGGCTCCTCCTTTTCAAGCAGAGGGGCGGAAGGATATACTAAGAACGATGCAGGAAGATTTCGGAGGCAGTTTTCATGTTAAATAGAATTAAGATGCAAAATCACCAAGGCAAGTCGTAGAGACAGCCTAAAAGCTTGGCTCGAGCATGCTTATGTGCTTGAGATCGCCCGCTTAAGGACAGTTTATAAAAAAACTTTAAACCTCTTTTATGAGTGGCTATACTCAATATACTTCTCCTCAAAAGTAAGATAAACGGTATTTTTCCGGTTATCTGCACAAAGGACCTCGTATCGGGGGTAAATAAGGGGAGAATCTCCGATTATACATAGGAAAATCCTTCATTTTCTCATTTTTCGGGTCGATAAGCGGAATATCTCCGGCTATTTAAGCTATTTTTTATGTTATTTTCAAATTAAGCGGAATTTTTCCGGCTATTTATCGAATCGCCTCAGGTGCGTAATCTGACTTCGCACCCTATAAGAACGAACGCTCATGATCCGTAAAGGTACTCTATTCGATGATCCACATAATATCCCCCTTGAAAATACGTACTTAAAATCCTGGTATCAAAAAAGTTATCTCCAAAGCAAAACTTTATAATTTCCTGAACAATAAAAAAACAGAACCGCAAATATAC
>DAMDNS010000448.1:0-2843 GCA_032083605.1 Ureibacillus sp. | reverse complement strand
GATTGCTATATATTATGAACAAAACGGGAAGTCGTATAGACTAAGGCGCAATGCTCCTGCTTCTGGACTGAATTCCAATAACGAAGCAGAATATGCAGCACTTCACCTGGCTATTGTCGAGCTTGATTTGTTGGATGTTCATCACCAAACTGTTCATTTTTTAGGTGATTCCCAAGTAGTTATAAATCAGATGAGCGGGGAGTGGCCGGCTTATGAAAAAGACCTGGCAAGCTGGGCAGATCGAATTGACGCAAAATTAAATGAATTGGGCATAACACCGGAATTCGAACTCGTGCCTCGCAAACTAAATGCTGAAGCTGACAGACTAGCAACACAAAGCCTTCAAGGAGTAGGCATTACAGGACAGATTGAACTTCAATAACAGTAAAGTAAAGACTTGTTATATTCGCAAGTCTTTTTGTTTTTGTTCAATAATATTATTATGTAAACTAAATTCAGTTTGCAATTGGTTATTTTTTCTGCTTCTTTAGTTCTATTTTTAAATCTCTTAGCATAAGTAAAATGGGTGGGAAAATCTAGCATAGTCATGTGAATTAGAATAGGGGGAGATAAAATGGAAGAAGCAGTAGTAAAAAGAATCGGAATTAGTAATTTAGTCAACAAAGTGATATCAGCCGAAGAAGCAGCAGCCTTTATAGAAAATGGCAATATTGTTGGTATGAGCGGTTTTACCCGTGCTGGTGATGCTAAAGTAGTCCCATTAGCTCTTGCAGAACGTGCGAAGGTTGAAAAATTAAAGATTGACGTTTATACAGGTGCCTCTCTCGGTCCTGAAGTCGATCAGATTTTGGCTCAGGCTGGAGGAATTCGCAAACGTGGGCCATATCAGGGAGATCCTGCGATTCGAAATTTAATTAATACCGGAGAAGTATTATATGTAGATGCCCACCTATCCCACAATGCAGAACTAGTCCGTCAAGGGATTATTGGACCAATCGATTTTGCGATTATCGAGGCAACTGCTATCACAAGTGATGGCTGCATTGTTCCGACAACATCGGTTGGGAACTCTCCAATCTTCGCAAAATATGCAAAAAATATTATCGTCGAGTTAAATCTAGCACATTCTGAGTCATTAGTAGGTGTACATGATATATATATCCCTGGGGTGCAGGGAGAGAGAGAACCGATACCGATTTTGAACCCAACTGATCGAATTGGAGAAATAGGCATTAAAGTTGATCCGGAGAAAATAAAAGCAATTGTTGTTTCAAACGAACAGGACGCCCCATCATTAATTGTTGATCCTGACGATGAAACACAGGAAATGGCCAATCATTTATTAAATTTCCTTCGTGATGAAATTAAGGCAGGTCGCTTAACTAATAAATTAGCTCCGTTGCAATCAGGTGTAGGTTCTGTTGCAAATGCTGTTTTAGAAGGCTTCAAAGAATCCGAATTTGAAGATTTGGTAATTTTCTCGGAGGTATTGCAAGATGCAGTATTTAATTTAATTGATGCAGGTAAAGTATCCTTTGCATCCTGTACATCTATTACCATCTCGGAGGAATTACAGAAAAAGGTATATGGAAATATCGAGAAGTATTCCGATAAAATTATGATTCGCCCACAAGAAATTTCGAATCATCCGGAAGTCATTCGACGTTTGGGCTTAATCGCCATCAATGCAGCTTTAGAGGTTGATATATACGGTAATGTGAATTCTACTCATGTTGGCGGGACAAAAATGATGAATGGGATCGGAGGATCTGGAGACTTCACTCGCAACTCTCGCCTTAGCATTTTCGTGACAAAGTCTTATGCTAAGGGCGGCAAGCTTTCTTCAATCGTGCCAATGGTGGCCCATCACGATCATACTGAGCATGATGTACATGTCATCGTAACAGAACAAGGGGTTGCAGATTTACGTGGCCTAGCACCAAAAGAACGCGTTCCTTTAATTATCGAAAACTGTGTACACCCAGAATTCAAACAACAGCTTTGGGATTACTATAATGAAGCAGTTGACCTAACGGGTAACGCCCAAACTCCGCACAACCTGGAAAAAGCGCTTTCCTGGCACGTAAATGCGGCTAAAACAGGCAGTATGAAAATCTAAGATATCTACCTTAATCCCTTTGTTGAAAAGTTATTTTGACAGAGGGTTTTCTTTTTGAAGGTTTTATCGATTGGGTTGTCGTAATTGGAAACTCGCTCGTAAAATGAGCATCCTTTCCCAATACCTTCCTCTCCTTCATTTCCACCTGCAACCGCTCACTTTAATCCCTCACCACATATCTGCTACAATCAATGTATCGAAACAACTAGGAAGTGGGATTTGATGTTTAAGACTATTGGTGTTCTGGCACACGTAGATGCTGGAAAGACAACTTTTTCGGAGCAGTTACTTTTCCATACAGAAAGTATAAGAGAGCGCGGTCGGGTGGATCATCAGGATGCTTTTCTTGATAATCACTCCATTGAAAGGAAACGCGGCATTACAATTTTTGCCGAGCAGGGGAGGATTCGCCATAAAGGGGATTCATATACCTTAATTGATACACCGGGGCATGTAGATTTCTCTCCAGAAATGGAAAGAGCCATTCGTGTTATGGATTACGCTATTTTAATCATTAGTGCGGTTGATGGAATAGAAGGGCATACAGAAACTGTTTGGCATTTGCTGCGACAGAACCGAATACCAACCTTCATTTTTATCAATAAAATGGATCGCGAGGGTGCTGATATAGAAGGGGTTATGCAGGCAATACATAAAGAATTCTCAAAGGATGCAATATTGCTGGACGAACAAGTTACCTCTGACTATTTACTTGAAAAGATTCTGGAATGGGTGGCAGAACGAGATGAAGATTTACTTGAGC
>DAMDNS010000447.1:0-2854 GCA_032083605.1 Ureibacillus sp. | reverse complement strand
TATTAAATTACTTCTTATTTCCGTTAATAAATAGAGTGAACCCGTTACAAATGTTTTGCCTTTTCTTGTAGAAGCCGTTTTGAGGAATGAAATATAATCTTCCAGCATTGCTATCTGGGATGCATTTGAAATAGCAGACATCTCTTGAGCTGTCATTGCTCTCTCATTTGCAAAATCAACAAAATAAAATTCATCGGTTACTTGCTCCAATATCTGTAAAACGGCTTTTACATCCTTATCTGCCAGCATTCCCAAGACAAATCGAATAGGCTCATTCGGGAATTGCTGCTTTATCGTATGGACCAGCTTTTCCGCGCTTGCAGGGTTATGGGCACCATCAAAATAAACGTTTGGTAAAACTTGTTCGAAGCGGCCCGGTAAACTTGAAGAATAGACCGCCTTCCGTATGCCATCCAAATCTACAGCTAATTTAAAATAGTCGGCTACCTCAAAGAAGGCCGTGATTGCTATTGCCATATTGTCAGCTTGATGTTTTCCCGGTAAAGTACGAACCAGCTTTTTGATTTGCAGGCCCTTTTCATCATTCGTATAAACATCTGAAGTACCTTCCAGCTCTACCTCAAATTGATTTCCAATTTCAAGTAAAGGAGCATATTTATCATAGGCCTCACTTTCGATAACCTTGAAAGCTTCCATCGGTAATCTCCCAACAACAACCGGTTTTTCAGCCTTTATAATCCCCGCCTTATGACTTGCGATACTTTCAATGGATGGTCCAAGGAATTTCGTATGTTCAAGTGCGATGCTTGTAATTATGGACACAATCGGGTTAATTACATTCGTGCTATCCTCACGTCCCCCCATTCCTGCTTCCATTATCACTAAATCAACCTCTTGCTGGGAGAAAAAAAGAAAGGCTGCACAGGTTAACAGCTCAAAATCGGTCAATTTCCCGCTAAGTCCAGCTTTCTTAAGCTGACTAAATACCTCATTCATTTCACTTTCGGAAATTGGGTTCCCATTGATTTGCAGTTGATCATGAACGTCTACAATACACGGAGACATAAACTTCCCTACTTTTAAACCATGGTTTTCAGCGATTTTTTCTAAAAAAGCAATAGTCGACCCCTTTCCATTTGTTCCTGCCACATGCACAAACGGCCGTTTTTCTTCCGGGTTTTGTAATAGCTTTAGAGCATCCTGCATCGCCCGCAAACCCGGTTTGATAGATAGATCACTTTCTACATTCCATCTTTTCTTATAATCATTTAATTTAGGAATCATTGGCGGTCTACCTTCCCTGCTAAAAATTTTCGTACTTCTGCAATGAAATATAAGGAACCCGTGATGATTAATAATTCATCGGCTTTCAATGAATTCATTTCATCGTTTATTAATTGCTGCCAATTTTCATTTATACGAATTATTGGATGCTCGGACTTAGATGCAAGTACTTCTGCTTTGGCTGCTCTTGGTAGATCAATTTGTGTAAACCCCATTGAAGCGGCAGCCTCATCCATCATCTTTATACTTGCGTCATGATCCTTATCCTGCAGGGCAGCATAAATAAACTTGTATTTTTGTGTAGGAAATACTTCCTTCAACGTGTGAATTAGGCTTTCCGTTCCTTCCGAATTATGGGCCCCGTCGATAATGATTCGCTCACTAATCCGCTCGAAACGCCCTTCCCATCTGGCTTTTTGTAAAGCAGAGCAAATTGTAGTTTCTCGGATTGTTTCATCAAATAGTAATGAAGCCGTAATAGCAAGCGCTGCATTATGAATTTGATGTTCTCCCTGCATTTCTAATGGGATATCGATTATTTCTTTGTTCCCAAAAGAATAGTCGAAATACTGAGGATACCCTTTTTTCACATTTCCAATTTTAATTTCATCGTTTATACAGAAGCATTCTGAATTGCTTTATGCCGCCTTTTCTTTAAGTACTTTCCGTGCTTCCAATTGCTTAACTCCCGCAACAACCGGTTTTTCATTTTTCACAATTCCTGCTTTTTCTAAAGCAATTTTTTCTATGGTATCCCCTAGAATTTCTGTATGCTCAAGTGAGATGGTAGTAATCACTGAAACCTCCGGGGTAATGACATTGGTCGAATCAATCCGTCCGCCAATCCCCGTTTCCATTAATGCGATATCAGTGGTTTCATTGGCAAAATGCATGCAGGCAATCACCGTCATAATTTCAAAGAAGCTTGGGTACTGTCCATCTAGCTTTTTCTGAATGATTTCATCTACCTGGTTTGCATAATCTAAGAAGGCAGCATCGGCAATTTGCTCCTTATTAATGGTAATTCTTTCATTCACACGTTCCAGATGGGGGGAGATAAAAGCGCCAACTTGCAACCCATGCTCCATTAAAATTTCACGAGTCGCATTCAATGTCGACCCCTTCCCATTCGAACCTGCAAAATGAATGAATTTCACTTTTTCATGGGGATTATCCAATTCAAATAAAATTTTGCGAACTGCTTCAAGTGGTTCTCCTTTGTATGTACTTGCTCTCAATTTAAATATAAAATCGGTACATTCCTCGATCGAGTGAAACATGTCTTTTTCTCCTAAGCAATAAAATTTATATATTCTGTTCAAGCTTTATAGATTGAAATCTACTGTTTATTGTAAAACAAAAAATGCCCTAGATAAACTCTAGGACATCCTTCGCTTTATTACATATTTCTTAATTCAGCTAAACGTTTTTCAACAGCCTCGTGTTTTTCTTGGTATTCTGCTAGTTTTTCACGTTCTTTAGCTACTAGTTCTTCTGGTGCCTTGGAAACGAATTTTTCGTTTGAAAGCTTGCCGTTCACTAGTTTTACTTCTTTTGCCCATTTTTCAAGCTCTTTTTCAAGACGCGAGATCTCTGCTTCCAGGTTGAT
>DAMDNS010000446.1:0-2859 GCA_032083605.1 Ureibacillus sp. | reverse complement strand
AGGCATATCCGTTATCATCCTCAAATTTCTTTTGCCAGCAAATTGCACGTGCTAAGCGTTTCCCTTCATTTTCAGGGATATTAAAATAACCTGCCGACCATGGATCCACCATGATTAAGTCCGAGTTTTCAATCCCACGTTTTTTAAGAGCCGCTTTAAAGTCGGGATGGCCTTTCACAAGAGTTTCACACTCTAAAAATTCTTCAAACATAATGCCAGGCTGTACATCTGGAATCTCTTCAAATCGAATAACTGAAGAAGAAGTTAGAGATACTACCGCTTCATAAGTAGTAGGTACGGAGTTATCCAAAAGTACAAAGAAAACCTCCCGTTCGAATTCATCACCTTCTTTAAAATTCAAAACAACCTCTTTTTTAGGTTCATTCAAAGCTACCGTTGGGAATCGAACTTGATCATTTATATCTTTTTGTGCCTTTAAAATTCCGACCGCCTTTTGAATTTCCTCTTCAGTTAATGGCGCTAATGGATGAGCTACCTTTGTAATACTTTCTTCGATTTTTACCATATGTCACATCTCCTTTCATCTATTCGTATTATAAGATGACAGAAAATTTTAAACATTGTAAAAAACGGAAATACATGTTATATTTTCTTACAATTACAAATTGTGTGATAAAAATCACTATCTATTTAAAAATGAGGTGAAAAAATGGAGTTTTTGAAATTATTTAACCCACTTCAACCCGAATGGAATGAGATGAATGTACAATCTTTGGAAATCTCACAAACCTCGCCTCGGTTCCAAAGCTCAATCGCTTATGTCTACAAAGTAAAAACTCTTGCGGATAGCAGTAAAAAAGCTGTTCTTCCTGGGATACCTGACGGGTGTATAGACTTATTTTTTAATTTAGATGGAGACTATCAAGACTGTCTCCTTGTGCCAAGCCCTAAAAAACGCAAATTAATCCCCTTCAACTCTGACTCTACATATTTAGGGATTCGTCTCTTTCCACTTCAATCATTATTTTCCTTCCAAGTTTCTTTAAAAGAGATTAATAGTGAAGAGGCCTTACCCTTATTTTCGGTAGCTCCTTACTTACTCCCCTTTTATGAAAACTTACTTCAAGCTTTTACTTTAAAAGAACAAATCCAGCAGCTTGAGTCTTTCCTTGCAACATCACCAATGGAAAACTTCTCTTGTTCAACCATTGTTACTAGCTGTATGAAAAAAATCATTCGCCATCATGGTAATTTGCATGTGAAGGATTTGGAGCAGTTTACAGGCTATTCCGAACGGTACCTGCGGATGCTATTCCAAAATGACCTTGGTATTGCTCCGAAGACATTTCTTCAGCTCATTAACTTTCAATATATTGTAAACGACATTGTAAAAGGCGATTTCCATATCGAAAACCACCTGAACGAAAGCCTATATTATGATACGTCCCATTTTTATAAAACCTTTAAGAAGTTTACCAGCATGACACCCATGGAATATCAAAAGATTTTGAGAGGTTGATCGTTGCCTTTTTTATATTTGGGAGATGATGAAAGGAACAATTGGGAATGTTATCGCTTCCTATTCTTGTTTATAATCCGAGGTGAATCGGTTTTGGACTTTGGGAATCCACTTCACTTCTTGATTTCCTTTCTTGAAGTGTTAGACGGAGATTTTGCGTCTAATGTATATGGGAAAGGCTTAAGAGGCCGATATAAAGGGAGAATATCCGATTAACTGCTCAAAATTAGACAAAATGCAATGATTTGGGCGATATAAACGGAAAATCTCCCTTTATTTGGATGAAAATATAGAAATTTTCCAATTTAACCGTAAATTTTCCGTTTATTTTTCAAATACACCGAATTATTAATCAACATTCGGTTAGGACAGAGCCACGATCAAATCACTTTGCAAGGAAATGTATTTGTTAAGCCCAAACTTTGCATGTACTCCAATTATCAGAAAGAGAATATTTCTTATGGAATTTATATGGCCAAAACATGAATCACCCATAAAAAATAGGGTCAGAAATCGCTGAGATTTCTAACCCTATTTGCATTCTGATATACTCTTTTTCACCTTTTAAGAGTGCCCGTTAGTGAATGTACGTCCTGTCGTCTGCACGATTCATAAAATATCGATCCAAATTTTCACTGCAGTTCCCAGAATCAGAACCGCTAGAATGTTTTCAAGTACTTTAGTGTTGAGTTTTGTGCTTACCTTTGCCCCAATTGGAGCAGCAATTAGTCCAGCTATAATGATGATAACTGTAGGCAGATAATCCACTTGCCCCGTCGTTATTTTCCCGATCGACCCTGCAACAGCAGATATGAAGGTAATTGCCAGACTCGAAGCAATAGCCATACGTGTCGGGATTCGCAGGATTAATAGCATGATTGGAATAAGTAAAAATCCTCCACCTGCACCTACAATTCCAGATCCAATTCCTACAAGAAAAGCTAGAAATGCTGCAAGTGGTTTATTAAAGGTTACTTGCTCTATATGAGTCTCATCAAATTGCTTTTTAGGGATGAACATCATAATGGCCGCAAGCAAAGCTAAAATCCCATACACTATATTCACTTGGATTTCTGTTAAAAATTCTGAATCAAAGCTTCCTATTAATGAACCTAATAATACCGAACTCCCCATAACGAGGATTAAAGATTTATTTAAATAACCGCCACTACGGTATCCAAGCACTCCCGCAACCGAAACAAATAATACATCCAATGCGCTGATTCCTGACACTTGATGGGCCGTAAAAGCTTGAAAACCGAATAGCGGAGGAATCATAAGAATCATGGGAAACTTCACAATGGCACCGCCAATTCCCAGCATCCCCGATAAAAAAGATCCAATGAAGCCTATAACGAAAAGGAGTAACACATAAGAAA
>DAMDNS010000445.1:0-2860 GCA_032083605.1 Ureibacillus sp. | reverse complement strand
AAAAAGTACAACATGCCTCTACAAGAAGTAAAAAAAACCGTTACCTATATAAAAAACTTAAAGCCGATGATTACAGGAGATAAATTTGAAACGATTCCATATGTCATTCCTGATTTAGAAATAAAAGAAATAGAAGGAGAATGGATTATCAAATTAAATCGTCACTATTTACCTTCTGTTTCAATTGATGAAAGTTACGTTACATTACTCAAAAATGATCCAAATTACAAAACATACTACCGCGATTCAATGAAAGATGCGCTCGCGTTACTTCAAGGAATTGAACAACGCGATAAAACACTTTACGAATTAACAAGATTGTTAGTAGAGCTGCAGGAGGATTTTTTTAAAAAGGGACTGGAAGCAATAAAACCAATGCGTTTAAAAGATGTAGCAGATATATTAGGTGTTCATGAGTCGACGATTAGTCGAGCTGTTCGCGGAAAATATGTACAAGCACCACACGGCATATATGCTTTACAATCTTTATTTACAAAAGGACTCGTGAATACTTCTGGAAAGATGGATTCCATTATGTATATTAAAAAACGGTTAAAACAGCTGATTGAGGCTGAAGACAAAAGTAACCCCTTAGCAGATCAGCAAATTACGGATGTTTTATGCGCAGAAGGCATTCAAATCTCAAGACGTACAGTGGCGAAGTATAGAGAAGAAATGAATATTGTCAGTTCTTTCAACCGAGCTTATGGATAAGGTGATGCGAAAAGTATGTAAATGATGCAATTTCACATCGAAAATTCAAATTTGCAATCGATTTTATCCGTATTATATGAAACGCCTCACTACATGCGGCAATTTTTTATTCGCAAATACACTATAGATGTAAAATGGTATTTTCGTTTATAAAAAAGCACTTAAATTAACAGAATTTTTAGTCGTATTTTGTGCTAAGTAGACTTTGGCATCAGAATTGCTCATTAAACAGAAGACATTGAATTAGAGGAAAGGGGCTAGTAAATGTCTACATAAAAACACTAAGGGGTGGTTTAATGGGAACTTTGCAAAAATCACTAAGGACGCGCCACATTACGATGATTTCAATTGGAGGGGTAATTGGTACAGGGCTATTTGTCGGTACCGGGAAAAATATTTTAAGTACCGGTCCAGCAGCGGTTGTATCGTACGCGATTGCGTGTTTCCTCATCGTCTTAATCATGCAAATGGTTGGAGAAATGGCTTCAGGAGAAATGGTTTTAGGGGAAAAGTCTGGTGGTTCGGCAGAGCTAGGTTCATTTGCTTCATATGCAGGAAAGTACATTGGTCCGTGGGCAGGTTTTACAGTAGGCTGGTTATATTGGGCGAGCTGGGTATTTATTGTAGGATTAGAAGCTGCACTTATTGGGGGAATGTTACATAATTGGTTCCCATTTATTCCGGTTTGGGTTGGTGGCGTAGGCATTACATTATTAATGACCATCGTTAATGTTTATTCCGTAAAATCATTCGGTGAATTTGAATACTGGCTATCCTTTATTAAAGTTACTGCCATTATCGTATTTTTAGTCATTGGTACAGCGATGATTTTAGGCATTTGGCCAAATTATGAGCCAAAAGGGCTTGGCATTCTAACAGAGTTCGGCGGGTTTGCACCTAATGGTATCGTGCCGATATTCACAGCGATTGTTTTCGTTATCTTTTCCATTTGCGGCGCTGAGGTTGCAGCCATCGCAGCAGCGGAGTCTGAAAATCCTGCAAAAAATATTGTTCGCGCTATTCGTAACGTCGTATTCCGACTAGGTTTATTTTTTGTTGGTTCAGTAGCGATTATGATCATGATTGTACCGTGGAATGATTCAGAAATGTTAGCAGCACCTTATGCCAATATTTTAACAATGGCTGGGCTACCAATTGCTGCTCAAATTATCCAAATAGTAATTTTCATCTCACTTATCTCTGTGTTAAATTCGGCACTATACACAAGTTCACGTATGTTACTGGAAATGTCGCGTCAAGGCGATGCGCCAAAAATTTTCTCGCAAATTAAAAATCGTCGGGGTGCACCTGTGTCTGCTATTATCGGTAGTACAGTGGTAGCGTATATTTGTGCATTGCTATACTTTATTTCACCGGAAGTCATCTTCTACTTTTTAGGTAACTGTGTTGGAGGCTTAATGATTGCTGTTTATATTTTCATAGCGATTTCGCAAATTCGATTCCGTCGTTATTATGATAAAGTTTCTGGTGAGCCATTATCGATTAAAATGTGGTTATTCCCGTATTTATCATATGTAACAATCGCTATTTTAGCAGTCGTTTATTTATGCCAAGCATTAATTGAATCTTTACGTTCTCAGTTCTACTTAAGTACATTAGTATTGATTGGCTCAATTGTGCTGTTCTTTATTATGCGGAAATTCTCTTCAAGACCAGTTGAACAAATAGAGGAAAAGTTAGTTTCAGAGTAGAATACTACTTGAAGATGGATACCCTTAGATAGCGTGCTATCTAAGGGTATTCAAGTTTGGGGAGGAAGTGACCTACATGTCGACAATAGGACTTCATAAAGAGGAACATTTTTTTATTGTAAATAATCATACAGTGATTGCAAAAAGCGACATCCAAATAGAGCTCCTTGAAAAAATAGTAAAACAATATTGTAAAGGAAAAGAATCATTTGAGGCAGAAGGTTATTTTATTCATGTATTAGAAACGTCACAAGGCAATTTATTTAATGTACGGCCATTGAAGCAATTTAGCGATATTGATTTTATGAACCCATTATCAAGTAAAGTTTTAAATTCCATTTCAGATGGCATTACGATTTGTGATCGTAATGGTAAAATATTATTTCAAAATGATAATGATATTGAGATTGTCGGCATGGATTTAATGGGCAGAT
>DAMDNS010000444.1:0-2861 GCA_032083605.1 Ureibacillus sp. | reverse complement strand
CACCAGAGAAAATAATCCCCGTAGCGTTCATTTCTTTAATTTCTTCAGCCGTAATTGTGTGTGGATGTAATTCTGAGAAAACACCGAATTCACGAATTCGACGTGTAATCAATTGGTTAAATTGGCTACCAAAATCGAGTACAACGATTTTTTCTTGTTCTTTTAACAATGGAGTCGTCACGCTTTTTACACCTCTTCTAAATTTTAAGGCACCTTGCTACTTTGTAAAAAAACGCGTTCAAAAAGAGATCTTTCTGACGCGTTCATTGGTTAAAGACAAGGCGGGTACAGCAAATCTTAAGACATGACCGTACCCGCCCTCATAGATAAGTTATTTAAGGTAACTTAGTAGATACATCCGAACCCTATTATCGGACTTATATGAAGGCAGCCTATTTATATTTTTTCTAAATTCTACCCTTAGTATAAGCTAAAATCAACTAGTTATCTGATTGATTAAATATTCCCAACTTTCTTTCATTTGAATCATACTCACGTTCGATGCATTTTTTGAATAGATAGTTTGTTCATATCCCTTCGTCAATACAGACATGTGACCAGTTTCAAAGTATGCGTCCATCTCTTTTGCAAAGGCTTGCAGGGTTTGTCCTTCTTTTCGCTTAAACCCTTTCATCTCTAATAGCTTTAACAAGTACAAGAATGACACTTCAAAGGTAGAAGCATTAAATTCTTTTCTTTTATATACCCTACCATATATTTTCGGCAGCCATTTCCCGCGCATTTTATATAGGGCAACTACTACAGCTGCAACTACCAATAACGCTAAATATACGATAAGTTTATTTTGCTTAAAGAAATTAGAAATATTCGTAAAGAATTGACTTTCTTTAGCAGTTTTTTGCTCAGGTTTAGTCTCTTCTTTAATGACCTCATCTGGTTCAGTATCCTCTTCAATTGTTAAAACTTCCTCTTGATATGCGTCTGTTTCTAAATCATAATCGATTGAACGCGAACTGTTAAATCCAATAGTCGGCTCAAAGTTCATCCATCCAACACTTGGAATATACGCTTCTACCCAAGAATGGGCATCATTATTCGTAACTTGGTAGGTACTTGTCTGCCCATGATTGTCTATCACATCTCCACCAGCAAATCCTTTAACCCATCTAGCTGGAATCCCGATCGAACGCAATAGCACCACCATGGAAGTTGAGAAGTTATCACAGTAGCCAATTTTTGTTTCAAACAAAAATTGATCAACGTAGTCTTGTTCTTCCGTTGGGATGGCTACATTGTCGGTATTGTAACGGAATCCGTTTTGTCTAAAGTACATCTCGATAGCGCGAGCCTGGTCATATGGCGTCTCTCTGCCCTCTGCAATGTCAGCTGCCAATTCTCTTACTCTAGCAGGAAGTGTGTTCGGCAATTGCAAATAACGTTCAGCAATCATTGGATCCATTTGCTCTGTTGGATTTTTTAACTGACTATAGAGATAAACCGGTTTACTGTATTCCACTGTATATTCGGTTAAAGCAGTCGGAGCACTATCAAAATATGGAATTATTTTTTCTTTATCCATTTCCATCATAAACTCAAGAGCAGTAAGATCTGTCGATGCAGGGGAAACAGACTTCATTCCATATGGCTGAAAAATAAATTCATACGGAAAATACAAACTAATACTAGCAGACTGCGTTTCCTCTTCCGGCCCTACCGGCAATGAATGCTGCACCTCTTCGCCAGGTGCAAAAGCTCTCAATTCTCCTTGGAAGTAACCCGAATCCTCCCAGCCCTTTGAAGTGTATACGTCCTTCGTTTCTACACGCCAATACTGCTTGGTTTCTGCTTCTGCCGTAAATACAATCGTATCGTCCGCAACAAAGGAGCCACCTAATCTACTATCATTTTCACCATAGCCTACCTTTGTTACACCTCTCTCATCAAGCTCGACACCGCCTTTACCAGCAGCAGTTTTAATAAACGGTATCGGGTCCGGCCACTGAGGAGCCGACTTTGGAAGGAATATAGAAAAACAACTTACCAGAATTACTACTAAAACGACCGGAAAAGCCAGTTTGGCATATTTCCAAAAATCTATATTAATTTCAGTTTGATTATATAGGCGCTTGATCAGCAGGAAAACAGTCATCACAAGCCCTAGCACCATAATTTTCACTATTCCGTAAGAACCATCATATTCTGTAAACGTATCCAGTGTTCCAACGAAAAACACAGTTAGCAGAAGGAAATAAAAGACACTCATCCGCACCACAATCCAGTGATGTATCAAATAAATCAGCATCCATATTAATATCAAGAATAAGAATGTTCGAAAAGGATCCGTGATATGAACCCAATCTGCACGTATTACGGATCCTATATTTGTTTGAAAATCATTAAATAGAAAATCGATTCCCTCTGCAGAAAGGACAAAAACGCCGCCGTAAACAAAGACAATAAACCAGACAATATATGAAAATTTAATTATCGCAGTAATTAAGAAGTGAATCCGCAGCAGGCTAAGTACCAGACATAGAGCAATGAATAATAGAATCAATTCCATAAATCCCGTATTCGTCAGCTCCATAATCGGCACAAGCCATTCACGCAGAATGAAAAATACTACAATGTAATAAATCGATAATTCTATTAAACTGAATGAATTCTGTTTCACGGTTTCACCACCTCCGTGAATGCATTTTCAAATTGGCCAACCGCGATATTGACTACCTTTACATTTACTAGATTTAATCGTTTTTCTGTTACCTTTTCATTTTTATCATTCACCACAAAGCACACAATTCCGCGTGCTAATTTTGCACTATTAACAAAGAAGTCCTTCAATTCATTTGAAAGCTCTCCCGTTACGTACACATCACGTAAATGCGGATCGGCATCAA
>DAMDNS010000443.1:0-2862 GCA_032083605.1 Ureibacillus sp. | reverse complement strand
AAATATTGATAAACCATTTAAAGTTTACCCAGAAGGATTCCCTGCAGAACTAATTGAAAAATTAGAAGAGAAAATTGGACGAAAAGTAATCGGGAATATCCCGGCAAGCGGTACAGCGATTATCGATGAGCTAGGACCGGAGCATATGGAAACAGGTGCAATCATTGTCTACACATCGGCAGACCCAGTACTGCAAATTGCTGCACATGAAGAAATCGTTCCATTAGATGAGCTTTATAAAATTTGTGAAATTGCACGAGAGCTTACACTTGAGCCTGAATTTTTAGTTGGCCGTGTGATTGCCCGTCCATTCGTTGGAACACCAGGCAACTTCTCACGCACATCGAATCGTCATGACTATGCACTTAAACCATTCGGTCGTACAACAATGAACGAATTAAAGGATTCCAACCTTGATGTAATTGCTATCGGAAAAATTTCCGACATCTTCAATGGGGAAGGCATTACAGAAAGCGTACGTACGAAGGATAACTCTGATGGAATGGACAAATTTGCGGAAGTTGTTGCTCGTGATTTCCATGGAATCAGCTTCTTAAATCTAGTTGACTTTGATGCAAACTTCGGACATCGACGCGATCCTCTAGGTTATGGAGAGGCTTTACAGGAATTTGACCGTCGTTTGCCTGAAGTATTAGATGCGCTGAACGAAGATGATCTATTAATTATTACTGCTGACCACGGAAATGATCCAACATTCCCAGGAACAGATCATACACGTGAATATGTGCCATTAATTGTTTATTCTCCAAGGTTTAATGGGGGCAGTGAGCTTCCATTGCGTAAAACCTTTGCAGATATTGCTGCTACAATTGCTGAGAATTTTAAAGTCGAAGCACCTCAATTTGGCACAAGTTTCTTATCAAATTTAAAGTAGGGGGCACATTCACATGAGAATGGTCGATATTATTGAAAAAAAGCGTAATGGGGAAGAGCTTACAACTGAAGAAATCCGTTTCTTCGTTCAAGGCTATACAGAAGGTACGATTCCGGATTATCAAGTAAGCAGCTTAATGATGGCAATCTATTTCCAGGATATGAACGATCGTGAAAGAGCAGATTTAACAATGGCAATGGTTGAATCCGGCGACCAGATTGACTTATCTGGAATCCAAGGCATTAAAGTCGATAAGCACTCAACTGGAGGCGTTGGGGATACAACGACACTTTCTTTAGCCGCAATGGTGGCGGCATGTGGTGTACCTGTTGCCAAAATGAGTGGACGTGGCCTGGGTCATACAGGTGGAACAATTGATAAATTAGAAGCAATTCAAGGATTCCACGTTGAATTAACAACGGAACAATTTATGAAGCAGGTAAATGACATCGGTACAGCTGTTATCGGACAAAGCGGCAACCTGACTCCAGCTGATAAAAAGCTATATGCTTTACGTGATGTGACAGGAACTGTACCAAGTATTCCTCTAATTGCGAGCTCGATTATGTCGAAAAAAATTGCAGCTGGTGCTGACGCAATCGTGTTAGACGTGAAAACGGGTGATGGTGCCTTTATGAAAACCTTTGAAGATGCCGAAAGTCTGGCACATGCAATGGTGCAAATCGGGAACAATGTAGGCCGCAACACAATGGCAATCATCTCTGATATGAGTCAGCCACTAGGCTTTGCAATCGGGAATGCTCTAGAAGTAAAAGAAGCAATCGACACATTAAAAGGGCAAGGTCCCGAAGATTTAATGGAGCTTTGCTACACGCTGGGCTCACAAATGATCGTTGTAGGCGGAAAAGCAAGCACAATTGAAGAAGCACGCAAACAGCTTCAAGAAGTAGTTGCAAACGGTCAAGCACTTGAAGTATTTAAAAGATTCATTGTTGCTCAAGGTGGAGACGCTTCTGTCGTGGAAAATCCTGAATTGCTTCCTCAAGCGAAATATCAAATTGAGCTGACTGCACGCACATCAGGCTATGTAGCCAAAATTGAAGCGGATGACGTAGGTGTGGCAGCAATGCTATTAGGAGCTGGCCGTGCAACTAAAGAATCCACAATTGATTTATCGGTTGGTCTTGTCCTTCGCAAAAAAGTGGGGGATAAAATCGAAGAAGGCGAATCTCTTGTAACGATTCATTCAAATACCGAGGATATCGCAGAAGTTAAAGAAAAGCTTTATCAACATATTGTGATTTCAAACGAAAAAGTAGAAGCACCGACATTAATTAAACAAGTAATTACGAATTAATTACTATTGACGGGTAACTTCTATAGGAATAAAGTTAGTAGCATAAGAATGCTGCTAGCTTTTTCTTTTTGAGAAGTTTTAAAGTAGAAGATGTGCTCGTCAACTTTGACCTATTTTGGTCGAGTTGAGTATTTCTAAATGTGGGGGAACGAAATTAGTGCAAAGGGGGCAGTTTTTTCTCAAGGATGGTTCTTTAGACTGCTCAATTATGCTAGAATGAGTGTCGTTCATACATATTTATGCTATTTAATAGGAGTAAGGACAAATTTTGATCGAAGAAGGGATAAAATGAGCAAGTTTTGGACGGGAAGATTTGAAGGGTATTCGTTTAACCATTTTAAAAAGGATTTATTATCCGGAACGATTGTCGGAATAGTGGCCGTTCCTCTCGCGATGTCGTTTGCAATCGCATCAGGAGTGAAGCCCGAATACGGCATCTATACCGCAATAATCGCCGGGATATTAATTTCTTTATTAGGTGGGTCAAAATACCAAATTGGGGGTCCTACCGGGGCGTTTGTTCCCATATTACTGGGTGTTGTTATTTCTTATGGCTACGAAAATTTACTGCTTGCCGGGATTATGGCGGGAGTTATGCTTGTTCTCATGGGGCTCTTTAAGCTTGGAGCTCTTATAAAATACATCCCTA
>DAMDNS010000442.1:0-2864 GCA_032083605.1 Ureibacillus sp. | reverse complement strand
ACGGGCTATCGCCAAATGGCAGAGACGATTGTTGACAGAGTCGTGAAACTTAAGAAATTCAAGCATGCAACAGAATGCATCACGAAGGAATTATCCTTATCTGGTGCGCGAGGCTTGAATTCATTGAATTTCGAGGATTATGTGACGAACAAATCCAAAGAGGGTACTGAGTTAGACTTAACATACTATAGTTCTCGAAAACTCGTAAGGAAATACGGAACAAATGTGGATGAGGTATTTCAATATGTAAAGGCAGTGACGAATTGTGAGCTGGACATTCCGCCTTCACTATATGCGGAACTGCTGTATGGCATCTATTATGAAATGGTCATGACGCCATGCGATTTCTTGATTCGCAGAACAGGCTATTTATACTTCGATATCGCATTAGTCGAGAATTATAAGGAAGCAATCATTGAAATAATGCGCAATATTCTTGGATATTCCGAAAGTGAAACGGTGTTTTATCGAGCGCAATTAGAGCAATTTATTGATGAGGCAAAAAATCCGATGAAATAGGGTGAATTCGTTTGGTAGAGCTTGCAGAGATCATGCAGATGGATGATGGACATCAAGTTTATGTACGCATTTACAAACCCAAAGGTACACCAATAGGGAATTTTCATATCTTACATGGAATGGCAGAACACGGTGGCCGCTATGATGCCTTTGCCAAGAAATTAGCTGAACAAGGCTACTTTGTAACGGCGCATGATCATCGCGGCCATGGTAAAACGGCCGAAATTAATGGTCAGCTGGGATTTTTTGGAGACGAAAATGGTTTTGGGCGTGTAGTCGATGATGTATTTGATATTATTCAGCACTTCAGTGTAGATCCTAACAACAAAGAAATCGTACTGTTTGGTCATAGTATGGGCTCCTTTATTGCCCGTAGATTTATTCAGCTTTATAGTGGTCTAATCGATAAGTGCATTTTGTGTGGAACAGGCTCGACAACCGCCTTTCATCAAATAGGGAATGTGGTTGCCCGTTCACTTTGCTCGCTTAAGGGTAAGAATTTGCCAAGCCAGCTCATGAATGACATGAGCTTCAATAGCTTTAGCAGAAGCGTGCTGAATCCCAGAACGATTTACGATTGGCTCTGCAGCAATGAAGAGGAAGTTGAAAAATACATTCAAGATCCTTATTGCGGCTTTGTCCCAACGAATCAATTTTTTGTGGATTTAACAGAAGGGCTTTTGCTTATCAATCAAAAAGAAGAACTCAAGAACATTCGAAAGGATTTGCCGATTTTATTGATCAGCGGCAACGAAGATCCAGTGGGCAGCAAGGGCTCTGGTGTCTTTAACGTCGCGAAGAAAATGAATGAAGCAGGCCTGACGGATGTGGTCGTGTACCTTTTTGAAGGGATGCGACATGAAATCTTGAAAGAAAAAAATCGAGAACATGTATATTCTGTAATTACACGGTGGTTAAATAGATGAATGAAAAAAAAATCGAAGTTGTCGCCATTGTAGGTCCGACAGCTTCCGGTAAAACAGCTTTAAGTATTAAAATGGCAAAAGCATTTGATGGGGAAATTATTAACGGTGATTCGATGCAAATTTATAAAGGACTCGACATCGGGACAGCCAAAATTACCGAAGAGGAAATGGAAGGCGTTCCCCATCAGCTCTTAAGCTTTAAAGAACCAACGGAAAGCTTTTCTGTTGCCGAATATCAAACTCTTGTACGGGAAAAAATCGCTGAAATCCAGAGTCGCGGAAAATTACCGATAATTGTTGGCGGGACGGGGCTCTATGTGCAGGCAGTCCTATACGATTTCCAGTTCACAAAAGAGGATGTCGACGAAGAAGCACGGAAACAATATTACGATGAATTGGCGGCAATCGGTCCGGATGCCATGCATGCAAAATTAATGGAGCTAGATCCGGAAACGGCAAAAACGATTCATCCAAACAATACCCGTCGTGTCATTCGCGCCCTTGAAATGGTGGAGCTTCATGGTGTGTCAAAGGCTAGCGAGGAACACAATCGTGGCAATATCCCTTTATATAATCATTTGATCATCGGCCTTGATATGGACCGCGAGAAGCTGTACAAACGCATCAATTTGCGAGTTGACATCATGATGGAACAAGGCCTGCTTGAAGAAGTAAAGAGCCTATATGAGCGCGGAATTCGGGATGTGCAATCTGTACAGGCAATCGGCTACAAGGAATTGTATGACTATTTCGATGGCAGACTTACTCTAGATGATGCAATCGACCAGTTAAAACAAAATTCCCGAAGATACGCAAAACGTCAGCTCACATACTTCCGAAATAAGATGGATGTCGAATGGATAGGAAATGAATGGAATGAAATCGAAAAATATTCAAAATTATTCAATAATTAGGAAGGGAAATCCTGGTAGACGTCGAATACATAACTGTAAAGAAAAAATGGACGAGGTGTATACGACGTGAAATCAATTAATCTACAAGATACTTTCCTTAACAACCTTCGAAAAAACAATACTTTCGTAACAGTCTTCCTGCTAAATGGTTTCCAGCTTAAAGGTCTGGTGAAATCCTATGATAATTTTACGGTTTTACTAGAAGTAGATGGCAAGCAGCATTTAATCTACAAACATGCAATTTCAACATTTTCCCCATCTAAGAATGTTTCAATCACTTCAGATAATGAAGAGCGTTGATGAACGAATCGGCTAAGTGACAGTACTTGCCGATTTTTTTAATGCTCGGAATTGGAGAGGCAGATTGATAATCAGGAGGAGAATTTGTGAGGAAAATAACATTATCAAATGGAAAAACAGTTGAAGTTGCGTGTTTAAGCTGCGCCTTAACAAGTGGTTTGATAGAACCCGATGGCGGAGTTGTGCTGGAAACGGAGTATTTCCA
>DAMDNS010000441.1:0-2872 GCA_032083605.1 Ureibacillus sp. | reverse complement strand
TCATCGAAGTGCCTTGGGTAGATGCTGATTTGGATGATGCACTTGTAGAGGGCTCGGATTCGCTTACTTTACCTTTCGTAATAGGAGCTGTAGTTGCCTTTCCTTCGCCATTCCCCTCCGATTGACCGGAAGCTATTTCCTCCACGATATTACCGTCCTGGTCCACCTTGATTTCCGTTCCATCCGGAAGCTCGATGACATAGTCGTCCTTGATGATTTCATCCACTTTTGCATCGGCTACATCATAGGTTTTAAACTTGAACTCATATAAGGCAAACCCACCGACTCCAACAGCAAGAAGCACAACAACCAGCAAGGAGGATAGCAGCCACTTTTTCTTCGATTTCTTTCTTTTCTTCTGCACTTTTTCCATAAAAGGTCTAGTCCCTCCACCAATATTTTTCATTGAAACTCCCCAGAACACCTGTGCTCTGGGGAATCGTTGTTAGCTTATTTAAAATTTAGTTTCAATGGTACCGGACTTGTCCCACCATTCTCTACCCAAAGATTAACGGCGAGATCTTTTCCGGCCGCATCACCTAATGTAGCATTCGGGTTTAGGACATCAATCCCCAGCTCTTCCGTTAACGCTAATAAGAGTTTTCCTTTATTCTCATTTGAGATTGTGATTGGCGTCCCATCTCCCAATTGGACAGAAGAGACTAAACCGATATTTTCAGTGATGAATGGCAAAAGCTCGCTTTTTTGTGCCTGCAAATCCGTCAATGTTGTAGCTGGTGCTTTAATCGTGACATCAATATTGTATTTTCCGTCCTCCAGCTTTGGTTCTGAAGCAGCTAGATAATTTTGTGCCGCCGCATTTTCATTTGCTTCCTTGATTTCACTTGTTAGCTTATTGACGAACGCTGCTTTCACCTGTTCTGGTGTTGGAGTTTGTGGAATTTCAGGTGTTGGATTTCCAGGTGTAGGTGCTGGATTTTCCGGCGTTGTTCCCGGAGTTCCTGGTGCTGGTGCTGGATCTTCAGGTGTTGGAACTGGCGTTTCTTCAGTTGCCTTTTCCGCTCTGATCACAAATGCCGATAATTGACCGCGTGTTACATCCGCTTTCGGGCTGAATTTCGTTGCAGACGTACCGCTTGTCACCTTATTGCTATAAAGTGCTGCAATCTCTGTCTTATAAGGACTATATGTAATATCTGTAAATGGTGTAGAAGACGATTGCGCTCTTAGTTCAAATGCATTTGTCAGGATAACGGCCATTTCACCTCTCGTTAAATGCTTGTTCAAGCCGAAAGAGCCATCCGTCATACCGTTGACGATCCCTGCGTTTTCCAATGCCGCAATCGCTCCATAATATGGAGAAGTTTTTGGCACGTCCGTAAATTTAGGATCCGTTACATTGTCAGTATCCAACCCTAAAACGCCTGCAATAATTTTTGCTGCATGGGCGCGAACAATCGAATGGTCCGCTCTAAATGAGCCGTCTGGGAAACCTGCCAAAATGCCGCGTTCCACTAATTCGTTGATAGAATAATAGAACATATCCGTTTTTTTCAAGTCCGTGAAATTCATGGACGCCTCTGTCTCGGATGGTGCTGCCGCAACAATGGCACCCGTTGCCATTGCAGTCGTTACTGCGATGTTAAATAGTTTTCTGCTCGTTTTTTTCTTCAAAATCTCTCATCTCCTAATCGTAATTGTTTTTGTCGGTTTCATACATGCAGCATTCTGAAAACACACACGCTTCGGAACGATGCATGCACTTGTAGGCTTCGAATAACTTCTTTAAAATGGAGCGAAAATTCATTTTCCAAACTTACCTATTTTTAGAAATTACTCAACCTCTCTCTTTATTCCACTATTTTCTATTTATAAACTAGTTTTATTTTCCTAACTTTCTGATATTTTTGTATTAAAAAGAACTTGCAGGAGAAGAGTGGGTTGGGATTTTTGAAATAAATAAAAAACCTCTTTTGGCCAAAGAGGGTAAAGGTGGGACTGTAAAATCCGTTATGCTATCTTATAAGATACTTTTATTGTTATCCAATTTATTTTCTTCGAATAGTGGTACCACGTTGCTTTCTGCTATCGAACAGTAATCGAATAAGACTTTCATAGTAGGAAATAAACTCCCCGTTTTTAATCATAGCCAAAATTTCTTCCTTGCTTGCCCACTTCACATTTTGCACTTCCGTCTCCTGTAATGTGAGGCTATCTAACTCTACATCTTCTTCAATTAAATAAATGTCATCAAAGCCGTGTTCAAAGTTAATGGTTAAATGAGGTCGCACTTGCTGAAAATCGAGGTTCAATCCTATTTCTTCATATAATTCTCTTTGTGCTGCAGTTTGACTTGTATCCCCAGCTATCGCGCTTCCCCCTGCCGTTAAATCCCACATATTGGGCCATCCCTCTTTGAAGGGCTGCCTTTGCTGAATGAGCATGTCCCCATTTGAATTAAAAATGCAAACATGAACCACTAAATGAAAATCACCAGCTCGAAGCTTCTCCCCACGAACCCAGGTACGATTCGTTTTCCTGCGATGTAGATCATACACATCCCATAATTCCATGATTACCTCCAAGTATCAGTCATAAGTTTCATTTTAAATGAACTCTGTTTGATTCACCAAGCAGTTTTTGGAAAATATTAGGTATATTTTAAAAGAATAATATGTTAAGTAATAAGTGAGAGGAAAATAAGGGGAGAGTTTCCGGTTATTTGCTGAATGGTGACCGTTTTGGAGGTAAATAAGGGGAGGGTTTCCGATTATGCACAGTAAAATTAGCCTTTTTCATGTTTTTGGAGTCGATAGGCGGAATTTCTCCCTCTATTACGGCGAATTTTGATTGTTTTTTCTAATTAAGGGGAATTTCTCCGGCTATTTATTAGATTGGGTGCTTTACCTGA
>DAMDNS010000440.1:0-2881 GCA_032083605.1 Ureibacillus sp. | reverse complement strand
ATAATCCAGACATGCGTGAAATGATTTACGATTTCTACTCATTAGGATTTGGAGAGCCATTCCCAATTTCAGGTTCCCATGGTTTGGGGCTTGGAGATTTATTGGATGAATGTGCGAAGCATTTCCCTAAGGAAGATGAAGAACAGTACTCAGAAGAAACGATTAAATTTAGCTTGATTGGTCGACCAAATGTTGGGAAATCTTCATTAGTCAATGCATTTTTAGGACAAGACCGTGTTATCGTGAGTGATATCGCTGGAACAACTCGTGATGCGATCGATACGCCTTATTCATATGATGGACAAGAGTATGTCATCATTGATACAGCGGGGATGCGTAAAAAAGGAAAAGTTTACGAGTCGACAGAAAAATACTCTGTCTTGCGAGCTTTAAGAGCTATCGAACGCTCCGACGTTGTTTTAGTTGTTTTAAACGGAGAAGAAGGTATCCAGGAGCAGGATAAAAAAATTGCAGGATATGCACACGAAGCTGGGAAGGCAGTTATCATTGTTGTGAACAAATGGGATGCTGTTGAAAAAGATGAAAAAACAATGAATCTTTACACACAACAAATTCGTGAACACTTCTTATATCTACACTATGCACCGATTATTTTCGTTTCGGCGAAAACAAAACAGCGTGTACATCAAATTTTAAGTATTGTTCAGCGTGTTAGTGAAAATCATGCAATGCGTATTCAATCTTCAATTTTAAATGAAGTGATTGAAGATGCTGTGGCACGTAATCCTGCACCTTCGGACAAAGGTAAACGTTTGCGAATCTACTACACGACACAGGTTGCGGTGAAGCCGCCAACATTTGTTACATTTGTAAATGATCCGGAATTAATGCATTTCTCTTATGAACGATTCCTTGAAAACCGTATTCGTGAAACCTTCGACTTTGAAGGAACACCAATTCGTTTAATCGCTCGTGCACGCGATTAGTCGAATTTTAAGGGGGAGAGAACATGGAAAATGTTACTGTTTTAGGTGCTGGTTCATGGGGGACGGCTTTAGCTCAGGTTTTAGCTGAAAATGGCCATCAGACACTTGTTTGGACACATCGAAATGAACAAGCAGATGAAATAAACGAACACCATACAAATCAGAAGTATTTGCCAAACGTTCAATTGCAGGAGAATTTGGTTGCAACAAGCAATTTAGAAGAGGCAGCACATCACTCTGATATCATTGTTGTTGCAGTTCCGACAAAGGCAATTCGTGAAGTGTCCAAAACAATGGGACAATATCTCGAGAATAAAAAAATATTTGTACATGTATCAAAAGGGATTGAACCAGATTCCCTGATGCGAATTTCGGAAATGCTGAAAGAAAGCCTTTCACCTGACGTAATTGAGGAAATAGTGGTGCTGTCTGGACCAAGTCATGCAGAAGAGGTTGTTCTGCATCATCCAACAACGATAACAGCAGCGTGCAGCAATCTTGATGCAGCTGAAAAGGTTCAGGATTTGTTTATGAGTAATTACTTCCGCGTTTACACAAATGACGATGTAGTGGGAGTAGAGTTGGGCGGAGCATTAAAAAATGTTATCGCTTTAGCAGCTGGAATATCGGATGGCTTAAATTATGGCGATAATGCCAAAGCGGCTCTAATTACTAGAGGGTTAGCTGAAATCACTCGTCTTGGCGTAAAAATGGGCGGAAATCCATTTACTTTTGCAGGATTAACGGGCATGGGCGATCTGATTGCAACCTGTACAAGTGTTCACTCTCGCAACTGGAGAGCCGGTAACATGCTCGGAAAGGGCATGAAGCTAGCTGAAGTGCTAGATAACATAGGTATGGTAGTTGAAGGCGTGCGCACTACCAAAGCAGCGTATCAATTATCACAAGAATTTGATGTGCCGATGCCAATTACGACAGCTTTATTTGAGATTTTATTTAATGATAAAGAGCCAAAAGTTGCTGTTGACGAATTGATGATTCGTATGAAAAAACGTGAAATTGATCTTTACTAGAAGATTGTCATAAATTCTACATTTGAAATAATAGTTATGTGGAGGTATGTTTGTTAAATACCTCCTATTCTTGGCGTATAAAAAAGATAAAATCTTTCTTATATTCATAAGGACAACTAAGGCCCATCGTCAAAAGACATGGCGATTAGCCAAGTTTTCTAATGAGAGGAGGTTTACAACATGCAAAATTTGTTATCTTCTTTGAATAATTTAACGCTGCTGACAACTTCAAGGGGACCACTCGCCAGTATGCATGCATTGGATGTGATGTGGGTTTCGTTTTATTCAATAGGAGCTATGCTATTATCCGTATTGCTCGTGGGGCTGACGAGAAAATGGGTAAGCAATGGATGCTTATCGCTTATTTTGCGTTTAGTTGCTTTTGTAATCTTTGCAATCGGTTCCATTTTAATGATTCTCGTTGTATTAACATGGCCAAACTAAAATTACATACATAGTGTACGTGCTGCTTTAAATGGTAGCTGTTAGTGAAACAATCTATGAGGTGAGTAGAAATGAAGAGAAAATGGAGCCTGTTTTTCATGCTAGCTCTAAGTGCTGTATTATTATCAGGCTGTCTTTTTCCAGAAGAAGAGAAAGTGGAGAATAAGGTACCTGATGATCTTCAGCTAGCCTCTGTACAAAAGGCTGTTGAAGAGTTTCAAGCGGATACTGGAGTACTGCCTATTAAAACGCGTGATATGGATACAGATCTATTTATCAAATATCCAATTGATTTTGAAAAGCTAGTACCAAAGTATTTAGCGAATCCACCAGCCAATTCTTTTGAAAAAGGCGGGTTATTTCAATATATTATTTGGGATCCAGAAGTGAAACCAACCGTAAAATTAGTTGATTTGCGTACAGCGGAAACAATTCGTGAATTGAGAATCAGTTTTA